>CALMVM010000232.1 GCA_937873255.1 uncultured Verrucomicrobiota bacterium
GCCAACGCCTGCCACGACCGCCCCTGGCAATAACTGCGGCCGATTTTCCCCGCGAGCCGGTTGAAGTACTCGCGCGCCCGATCGTCGCGCTTGCGCAAAACCAGGCCGAGCGCGACGCGGTCGGTGGCGCTTTCGGGAATTTCCTTGGCGCTGGCGGCGACGATCTCTCGCAACCTCGCGCGCGCCAGGTCCGCCGGATCGTCGGCCGGTGCGAGGCCATAATAAATGTGCTTGCCCGCACGCCGGTCAATGACCAGTCCCGCACGCTTGAGTTGCGCGAGATGCGTCGAGATGCGCGACTGGCCCATGCTCAGGATTTCCTGGATCTCGGCGACGGTGAGTTCCGCCTGTTCGAGCAGCAGGAGCAATCGAAGGCGCGTCGCATCCGCCAACAGCCGGAGAGATTTGATGATCGAAGGCATGCGCTTTCTGGCAATATATCAAAGCATCATGATTTGTTTATAATTATTTGTTGAAGGCAGGCGGACTTGCCGTTAAATAACCGGGCGAACCGATCCGCAGCCCAATCTTTCAAAACCTTTTTGCATGGCCCGCCGCTTCATTTTTTCCTCCGAATCCGTCGGTGAAGGACACCCCGACAAAGTTTGCGACACGATCTCCGACGCCGTGCTCGACGCCTGCCTCACGCAGGACCCCAAGAGCCGCGTGGCCTGCGAGACGTACGCCAAGAGCAACGTCGTCATCGTCGGCGGCGAGATCACGACCCACGCGAAGCTCGACTACGTGCAA
Organism: uncultured Verrucomicrobiota bacterium; assembly: GCA_937873255.1. GTDB lineage: Bacteria > Verrucomicrobiota > Verrucomicrobiia > Chthoniobacterales > SZAS-18 > CAHJWO01. The sequence continues at coordinate 751 of CALMVM010000232.1, forward strand.
ATCGTCCGCGACGCCGTGCGCGAGATCGGCTACACGAATGACGACGACGTGTTCCACGCGGACAAGGTGTTCGTGACCAACATCATTACCGCGCAGAGCCCCGACATCGCGCAGGGCGTCGACGAGGTGGCGGTCGAGGGCAAGGCGACCGCCGAGCAGGGCGCGGGCGACCAGGGGCTCATGTTCGGCTACGCGTGCATCGAGACGCCGGAGTTGATGCCCGCGCCGATCATGTTCGCACATCGTCTCGGCCGGGCGCTCACGCGCATCCGCAAGAGCGGCAAGGTCAACTGGCTGCGGCCCGACGCCAAAAGCCAAGTGTCCGTCATCTATGAGGACAACAAGCCGGTCGGCATCTCCAACGTCGTCATTTCCACCCAGCACGCCGAGGGCGTGGACAACGAGACGATCCGCGATTTCCTGATGGAGGAAGTCATCCGCGCGGAACTGCCCGCCGCGATGCTCACCGACAAGACCGAATTCCTCATCAACCCGACCGGCCGTTTCGTCGTCGGCGGGCCGCAGGGCGACACCGGGCTGACCGGGCGCAAGATCATCGTCGATACCTACGGGGGTTGGGGCCGGCACGGCGGCGGGGCGTTCTCGGGCAAGGACCCGAGCAAGGTGGACCGTTCGGCGGCGTACATGGGCCGCTGGGTCGCCAAGAACGTCGTCGCGGCGGGCCTCGCCACGCATTGCGAGGTGCAGTTCGCCTACGCCATCGGCTGGCCCGACCCGGTGAGCATCCACGTCGACACGTTCGAGACAAACACCGTCGATGAACAGAAGATCGAGGACGCCATCAGCGAGGTTTTCTCCTTCAAGCCGCGCCGGATCATCGAACAGTTGAACCTGCTGCGCCCGATCTATTCCAAGACCACGAACTACGGCCATTTCGGCAAGGACGACCCGGACATCACCTGGGAAAACACCGACAAGGCCGAGGAACTCAAGGCCGCCGTCAAATAATCATTCACCCTTTCGTAGCTGTACTCACCGCAAGCACACAAAAATATGAGCACCTCCGCCACCGCAGAATCCGCCAAAACCCAGGACTTCGCCGTCCGTGACCTCTCGCTCGCCGACTTCGGCCGCAAGGAACTCGAAATCGCCGAGCAGGAAATGCCCGGCTTGATGGCCATCCGCGAGAAATACGCCAAGGATCGTCCGCTCGCCGGCGTCCGCATCACGGGCAGCCTGCACATGACCATCCAGACCGGCGTGCTCATCGAGACGCTCGTCGAACTCGGCGCGGACGTGCGCTGGGCCTCGTGCAACATTTTCTCCACCCAGGACCACGCCGCCGCCGCCATCGCGGTCGCCGGCGTGCCCGTGTTCGCCTGGAAGGGCGAGACGCTCGAAGAATACTGGGATTGCACCTGGAAGGCCATCGTCAACAAAGAGGGCAAAGGCCCGCAGATGGTCGTCGACGACGGCGGCGACGTGACGCTGTTCCTCCACAAGGGCTACGAACTCGAAGAAGGCGACAACTGGGTCAACACCCCGGCCGAGTCGCACGAGGAAGGCGTCATCAAGGCGCTGCTCAAGAAGATCAACGCGGAAACCCCGTACATCTTCCACGAGATCGTCAAGGACTGGAAGGGCGTGTCCGAGGAAACGACGACGGGCGTCCATCGCCTCTATAAGCTGCACCAGCAGGGCAAGCTGCTCGTGCCGGCGTTCAACGTGAACGACACGGCGACCAAGTCGAAGTTCGACAACCTCTACGGCTGCCGCCACTCGCTGGTGGATTCCATCAACCGCGCCATGGACCTCATGATTTCGGGCAAGGTCGCGGTGGTGTGCGGTTACGGCGACGTGGGCAAGGGCAGCGCGCAATCGCTCCGCGGCCAGGGCGCGCGAGTGATCGTGACGGAGATCGACCCCATCAACGCCCTCCAGGCGGCGATGGAAGGCTTCGAGGTGTGCCCCATCGAGGACACGCTCGGCCGCGCCGACCTCTATGTGACGACCACGGGCAACGTCGATGTCATCACCATCGAACACATGGCCAAGATGAAAGACCAGGCTGTGGTTTGTAACATCGGCCACTTCGACAACGAGATCCAGGTGGACAAACTGGTGAAGTTCGCGGGCATCAAGCACACGAACATCAAGCCGCAGGTGGACAAATATCAGTTTCCGACCGGCAACGCGATCTTCCTGCTGGCCGAGGGCCGTCTGGTGAACCTCGGTTGCGCCACGGGCCACCCGAGCTTCGTGATGAGCAACAGCTTCGCCAACCAGACCCTCGCGCAGCTCGACCTCTGGGCGAACAAGGACGAGTATAAGCCCGGCGTGTACATCCTGCCCAAGAAGCTCGACGAGGAAGTCGCCCGCCTGCATCTGGAGAAGATCGGCGTGAAGCTGACGACGCTTTCCGACAAGCAGGCCGAGTATCTCGGCGTGCCCGTCGAAGGGCCGTACAAGGCGGCGCACTACCGGTACTAAACCGGGTCGGCCCGAACGGTCGAAACGCACTTGCCGCGCCGGTGGTCGTCATGTGACGACCACCGGCGCTTGTGCGTCTCGGTCCCGGTCGCACAAATCGAAAAGTGCCAGGATCGGTGGCGATTCCGGTCTGTTCAGTCGCGGCGGCGTGTGTCATCATCGGGCATGACCTTTTCACGGAATCGGTTGGCAGGCCCCGGAATGCGTTGTGTCATCGCGGCGGTCATGGCTTGGCTTCTGTTTCTACCTGTGCGGACATTCGCCGCCGACGGTGCGCAGGCGCGAGTGTCGGCCTATCAAGCCGAAACGCGCGAGACCCTCAAGAAGCACCACTGGCGCATCACCTTCGACCAGGGCGGCAAACTGGTCGGCCGGCACGTCCTCGGTCCGGGCGGGGACGACCTGGGCGGGGCGTACTCTGAGCCGGCAGGATATGCGCGACTGACGATCCTCTTCAAACCCAAGAGCGGCACGGACACGGAAACCACCGCCAGCATCGTCGCCGTGCATCTCGAAAGCACGACGCGCGACGGCAAATTCGTGTTCGCGGACCCCGTGACTTTCGACAACCCGGCCGCCAGCAAGAGCGTGCAGGATTTGTTGGCCGAAGCCAAAAAGCGCATGCTCGCCGCGCACCCGGGATACGGCGCGCGCTAAACATGGACCTTTCCGCCGCCGAAGCCCGCGTCCTGGGTTGCCTGATGGAAAAGGAGCGCACGACGCCCGAGAGCTATCCCCTCAGTCTCAACGCGTTGCTCGCCGCTTGCAATCAGTTGACCAACCGCGAGCCCATCCTGTCGCTGGGCGACCGCGAGGTGGAGGAGGCGCTCGACGAACTGCGCCGCAAGAAGCTCGCCACCGTCATCTTCGGGGCCGGGTCGCGCGTGCAGAAATACCGGCACATCCTGCCGGACCTCTACAATTTTACTCCTCAGGAATCCGCGTTGTTGTGCGTGCTTCTGCTGCGCGGGCCGCAGACGGCGGGCGAACTACGCGGCCGCGCCGAGCGCATGGCACCCTTCGCCAGTCTCACCGACGCCGAAAACGTCCTCGACGCGATGACCGGTTGGAGCGAGCCGCTCGTTCACCTGCTGCCGGCGCGGCCGGGGCAAAAGGAGCGCCGTTATGTGCAGTTGCTCTCCGGCGAACCGGCTGAGCAGCCTGTTGCGACGTTGGAAGAACCCGCCGGCCGGACGCCCACGCCGGATCGTCTCGCGGCGTTGGAAGCGGAAGTCGCGGTCTTGCGCGGGGAGTTGGCGGAGTTGCGCACGGGATTTGAGGAATTCCGCCGCCAACTCGGCGGGTAGGAACGGAGACCGCCGAGCCAGCGGCGTCGAAAATATGGTAGGGATGGCTCTCCGAGCCGTCCGTCATTTGGCTTGGATGCACAACGTGCGCGCGACGCGCCTCGCCGGAATATCGACGGACGGCTCGGAGAGCCATCCCTACCATGGTTTGGAACGCCTCCGGCGTAGCGTCATCCCGCCTTGCATTTTCTCACCCGATCAGCCGGGAAAGTTCCTCCGTGATTTCGTTCTCGAACGGCTCGCCGTCCAGGTGATGGCGCAGTTCCTTGAGCACCTGATCGCTCAATGTTCGCGGCGCTCGTCATCCGCAACCCGCGCCGCCACATGGCCGGCGTCTCGAAGGAGCGGATGCTGCCCGCCGATTGCAGCGCCAGCCGCAGGCCGGGGGCGGCGTCGAGGACGACCTCGTCCAGCGGCAGGCTGCCCCAGCCGCAGATCATCCCCTCGCAATCCGCCGCCTGCGCGCGCAGTCAGGCCGCGTCGGGACACTCGGGGACTTCCGGCTTGAGGTCGACCAGCGCGGCCAGTTCACGCATGACCGCCGGACTGAAGCAGCGCCGCTGGATGCTCCGGAGGAGGTTAAAACAAAACTTCATCGTCTCGCCTCGTATTCAACCGACCGCGTGCCACGAATCCAGCTTTTTCCGCGTGGGGCGGGCAATCCCCCGCCCGCCGCCGGGTCGGACGGCGCGGTCCGGCGCATCGCGCCCTTGCCAGCGGGGCGCTTTGCCGCGACTTTGCACGGCTTTGAAACCCGTGAAAAAATCGAGCCCGATCCGGCGTGTTTTCGGCTACGTGCGGCGGTATCCCGCGCTGGCGTCGGCGATGATGGCGTGCGCCGTGGCGGGGACCGTATCCGTCGTCGTTTTCCCTTATCTGACCGGCGGGGTCGTCGAGGAGGTCAAGCGCGGCGGCGACCCGTCGAAACTGGTGCCGCTGGCGCTGATCGCGCTGGGGACGTTCTTCGTCCAGCAGGTGCTCAACGCGGCGCGCATCTACATCAACAACGTCTTCGAGCAGCGCGTCATCTTCGACCTGCGCAGCGACCTTTATTCGCACATCCAGCGATTGCCGCTGGGCTGGTTCGACAACCGCGCGACGGGCGACCTCATGACCCGCATCCTCGAAGACGTGAACTCGGTCGAGCGCGTGCTCATCGACGGCATCGAGCAAGGCGTCATCGCGGTGCTGCAGATCATCGTCGTGATCGCGGTGCTGCTGCATTACAGCGCGTGGTTGACCCTCGTGGCACTCTCGCCCGTGCCGTTCCTCATCGGTGGGGCGCTCGCGTACACGCTGACGGCCCACAAACGCTACAAACAACAGCGC
>CALMVM010000233.1 GCA_937873255.1 uncultured Verrucomicrobiota bacterium
ACCGAACACCCGCCGCCGGGCGAACTACTCAACGGCCACTCATGGCTTTCTCTCTCCCGTCCGCAACGGCGCGCTTCGCCGACGCACGGGCCGACCGGGCAGCGTTCTCTCCGTGCGGAGATATCGCCCTTGGCTCCACCTGTCGGACCACGACTTCCCTCTATCCGTATGCAAAACGATCCTGACCCTCTCCTGCCCGATGATGGCGACATCCATCCCGTCCCGGACGATTCCTTATCCCTGAGCCGTCGCGGGTTCCTCGCGGGCACTTCCGCCGTCGGCGCGGGGTTGATCGCCTCGCAATGGCTCGGACCCATCCGCGAATCCCTCGGGGCCGGGGACAACGCCGGCGGCAACCCATCCGGCGCGCCCACCGGCGCGGAAACCGTCCCGCTCACCCTGCGCATCAACGGCAAGGAACAAATGCTCCAGATCGACCCGCGCGTGACCCTGCTCGACGCCCTGCGCGAACGCCTCCAGATGACCGGGACAAAGAAGGGTTGCGACCACGGCCAATGCGGCTCCTGCACGGTGCTGGTCAACGGCCGGCGGATCAACTCCTGCCTCGCGCTGGCGCTCTCGTACGAGGGCGAGGAGATCACCACCGTCGAAGGCCGTGCCAAGGGCGACGAACTCCACCCCGTGCAGGCGGCGTTCATCAAGCACGACGGGTTCCAGTGCGGCTACTGCACGCCGGGCCAGATCTGCTCGGCGGTGGCGTGCATCGACGAGGGCCACGCCCGCAGCGACACCGAAATCCGCGAATGGATGAGCGGCAACCTCTGCCGTTGCGGCGCGTACAACGGCATCGTCGCCGCCGTGCGCGAGGCGAATGCGCAGATCAAACAAAAAGCTCCCGCCGTCGTCTCCTAACATTCCCTTCCAACATGCATCCCTTTACCTACTCGCGGGCGACGGACCCGGCGGCGGTTCCCGGCGAACTCGCCGAGCACGCGCACACGAAGATCCTCGGCGGCGGCACCAACCTGCTAGACCTCATGAAGATGGGCGTCGAGCGTCCGCAACGCCTCGTCGATGTCACCCGTCTGCCGCTCGCCAAGATCGAGGAAATCCCCGCCGGCGGCGTGCGCATCGGCGCGCTCGCGCGTAACTCCGACGTGGCCGAAAGCCCGCTCATCACGAAGAACTATCCGGTGTTGAGTCAGGCGCTCCTCGCCGGCGCGAGTCCGCAGCTCCGCAACGCCGCCACCACCGCCGGCAACCTGCTCCAGCGTACGCGGTGTTATTATTTCTACGACCCGGCGTTCCCGGCGTGCAACAAACGCATTCCCGGCAGCGGCTGCGGCGCGCTCGAAGGCCAGAACCGCATCCACGCGATCCTCGGCGCGAGCGAGGCGTGCATCGCCACGCACCCGAGCGACATGTGCGTGGCGATGGCCGCGCTCGACGCCGTCGTGCAGGTGCGCGGGCCGAAGGGCGAACGCTCCATCCCTTTCAAGGAATTCCATCGCCTGCCCGGCGAACACCCCGAGCACGACACCACGCTCGCCACCGACGAATTGATCTACGCCGTCGATCTGCCCGACGCGGCGTGGGCGAAAAATTCGTATTACCTGAAGGTGCGCGACCGCGCGAGCTACGCGTTCGCGTTGGTCAGCGTCGCCGCCGCGCTGGCGGTGGACGGCGGCAAGATCAGAACGGCGCGGGTGGCCCTCGGCGGGGTTGCCCACAAGCCGTGGCGTTCGGAAGCCGCCGAGGAAAAACTCGTCGGCGCATCGGCGGACGAAGCGACTTTTAAGGCCGCCGCTGAAGCCGCGCTCAAACACGCCAAGGGCTACAAGTATAACGCGTTCAAAATCGAACTCGCCAAGCGTTCCATTGTCCGCGCGCTCACCCAGGTCAGCGGCGGACTGCAAGCGGCCTGAGAAAAAAGGCAGAAGTAAGAAGGCAGAAGGTAGAAGGAGAAAAGAAAACTGATCCTCGACCATCGCCTACACTCCCTGCCCTCCAGATCCTCTCCTTCTACCTTCTTACTTCTGCATTTTCCTATGGACTCTCGCAATCCTGACATCATCGGTGCGCCCCTCGACCGCACGGACGGACGCCTCAAGGTCACCGGCGGCGTGCGCTACGCCTCCGAGATCAACGTGCCCAATCTCGTCTACGGGGTCATCGTCAACAGCACGATTTCCGCCGGCAGCGTTGCCGGCATGGACACCAAGGCGGCCGAAGGCTCGCCCGGCGTGCTGGTGGTCTTCACGCCGTTCAACATGCCCAAGCTGCCCAAGCAATCCTCCATGGGCGCGGGTGCCACTCCGGCGGCAAAGAAACTGGCCCTGCTCCAAGAGCCGGACGTGAATTATTTTCTCCAACCCATCGGTGTCGTGGTTGCGGATACCCTCGAACGGGCCACCCACGCGGCCAGCCTCATCAAGGTGACCTACGACGAAAAGAAACCGCTGACCGACCTCGTCGCGCATCTTCACGAAGCGTTCTCGCCCGGCCAGATCGGCGGCAGCGATAAGAAGCCGGCCGATTCCTCCGAAAACGCCCCCACCGCCGCGCTGCATTCCGCGCCGCGCCGCGTCGAGCAGATCTACCAGACGCCCATCGAAAACCATAACCCGCTCGAACCCCACGCCACCATCGCCTCGTGGGACGGGGACCGGTTGACGGTCTTCGACGCCACGCAGGGCATCTTCACGACCCGCCAGCGGTTGGCCGGCCTGTTCGGATTGCACGACGAGAACGTGCGCGTCATCTGCCATTACGTCGGCGGCGGCTTCGGCAGCAAGGGGCCGGTGTGGGCGCACACGATGCTCGCGGCCATGTGCGCGAAGGAGGTGAAGCGGCCCGTCAAGATCGCGCTCACGCGTGCGCAGATGTTCAACAACACCGGCTCGCGCGCACACACCCACCAGAGTTTCGGTGTCGGCGCGGACGACTCCGGCAAGATCACCGGCATCGTCCACGACGTGACGAACAACACGTCCACCTTCGACGAATTCCCCGAGCAGGCCACCGTCGCCACGCGCATGCTCTACGCGTGCGACAGCATCCAGACCACGCAGCGGCTCGTGCGCCTGAATCTCGGCACGCCCAGCTACATGCGCGCGCCCGGCGAAGCGCCCGGCACCTTCGCCCTGGAATGCGCGATGGACGAACTCGCGCGCGAACTGAAGATGGACCCGGTCGAGCTGCGCCTGAAGAACTACGCCGAGACCGACCCGGAAAAGAAGGTGCCGTTTTCCAGCAAGGGCCTGCGCGAATGTTATCAACGGGCGGCGGAGAAATTCGGCTGGGATAAATACAAGGCCAGCCCCGATCCGCGCTCGATCCGCGACGGCAAATGGCTCGTCGGCTACGGCATGGCGACGGCTACGTATCCGACCAACCGCAGCCAGTCCAGCGCCAGCGCGTGCATCAACGCCGACGGTACCGCGCTCGTGCTCGCCGGCACGCAGGATCTCGGCACGGGCACGTGGACCGTCATGGCCCAGGTGTCCGCCGGCACGCTCGGGCTGCCGATGAACAAGGTGCGTTTTGAACTTGGCGACAGCGTCCTGCCCAAGACGCCGGTCAGCGGAGGTTCGCAGACGGCGGCCAGCACGGGCAGCGCCGTGCAGGCGGCGTGCGGGGCGGTGTTGCAAAAGCTGATCGCCATGGCGGTGGCCGACGCGAGTTCACCGCTGCACAACGCCGACCCAAAGGACGTGACCGCCGCCAACGGCCGCCTGTCGCTCGCGGGCGACCCGTCGAAGGGTGAGAGCTACGCCGCGATCCTGACCCGTGCCGGGGTTCCACGCCTCGAGGTCAAGTCCGAGTCCGCGCCGGACAAGGAGGAAAAGAAGAAATTTTCCATGCACGCGTTCGGGGCGCAGTTCTGCGAGGTGCGCGTGCACGAGGACTCGGGCGAGATCCGCATCGCACGCTGGGTGGGGGCGTTCGACATCGGCAAACGGCTCAACGAGAAAACGGCCAACAGCCAGATCAAGGGCGGCGTCGTCTTCGGCATCGGCATGGCGCTGATGGAAAAAACCGTCGCCGACGACCGCGACGCGCGTCTGGTCAATCCCAACCTCGCCGAGTACCACATCCCCGTGAACGCCGACGTGCCCGAGATCGACGTGATCTTCGTGGACACGGAGGACGCGCACATCAACCCGCTCGGCGTCAAGGGCGTGGGCGAGATCGGCATCGTCGGCGTGCCGGCGGCCATTGCCAACGCGGTGTATCACGCGACCGGAGTGCGCGTGCGCGAACTGCCGCTGACGCCGGACAAGCTGCTGGTCGGTGCGGCCTGAGCCATTTATGGGTCAGTGCGACGCGACCAGCCACGCCGCCAGCGCGAGCAGCGCGGCCACGCTCACCAGATCAGTGATCGTCGTCAGCACGATGCTCGACGCCGTGGCAGGGTCGAAACCGCATTTCCTCAGACCCACCGGCGTCAGCGCCCCGACCAGACCGGCCACCACGCAGCTAAACGTCAACGCGAGCACCACCACGACGGCGAGCGTCAGCGGATGAGCATGCCCGCTCCAGCGCGCGCTGACGTACATCCCCACGCCGGCGGTCAGGCCGGTCAGGAAACCGTTGAGCAAACCCAGCCACACCTCTTTGAAGGCCAGGCGTTTCGCGCGCCCGGGCGTGAGTTCGCCCAGGGTGATGCCGCGCAACGAAATGGCGAGCGCCTGACAGCCCACGTTGGCGCATTGGGAGATCATGACGGGCACGAACGCCGCCAGCACCGCCGTACTCGCAATCGTGTGCTCGAAGCCGCCCACGACCGCCGCGGCCAGAAACGTCGTCAGCAGATTCACCTGCAGCCAAGGATGGCGGAAGCGCAGGCTGCGCTGCCAACTCGTGCTCAGGCGTTCCTCCTCCTGCACGCCGACCATCGCTCCCGCCTGCGCGGAAAGCTCGACCGCCTGTTGCTCGAAGAGCATCTGCCCGCGCACCAGGCCGATGAGACGTTCCTGCGCGTCCACCACGGGATAAACCGGGTAGTGCAGCACCATCGTCTCGCGCATCGCCTCGATCAAATTTTGCTCGGGCCGCAGCGCGAAAGGACGGGAAAACATGATCGACTCCAGCGGCTGGTCCGGGCGGCCGAGCAGCATGTCGCGCATCACCACGACGCCGATGAGCCGCTCGTGCGCGTCCACGACGTACGGGTACGTGATGAACGCCCGGCGCGTGAGCGAGCGCAGGCGTTCGGTGGCCTGGGCAATCGTGTCGGTGGCCGGAAAGACGGCGAGGGCGGGCTCCATCAACCGGCCGACCGACCCTTCGGGGTATTGGTCGTTGGCGAGCCACTGGCGGCGGTTCTCGGGGCTGGCGGCGGCGAGGACGAGTTCGCGCCGGTGCCGGGGCATGGCGTCGAGCACCTGCTGGCGCGCGGCGGGATTGAGCAGGATGAGCACGCCCTCGACGAATTCGTCCGGGTAATCCCGCAACACCTTGACCGCATCACGCGGGCTGCGTTCGACGAGCTTGGTGTACAGGTCGCGGATTTCCGTGTTGAGGTCACGGTCGATGACCTCGGAGGTCGCGGGAGATTCGGCGGCGATGGCTGGCATGGCTCCGCCCGTGTAACCCATTTTGGAAGACCCGCGCAAGCATCAGATCCAACCCCACATTGCGATGGAATGATTCGTCCGTAATGCCCTGTCGCGCGGCCCGCTACGCGCCTGCCAGAACGGTTGACGACGCGCCGTGCAGCCGGCCGGTACACGCTAGAAAACCGTTGCCCAATACCGCCGGGTCAGCTCGATCTTCTCCGCCCATGTGATCGGCCGCGAGAGCGCCAGCGGACCGTCGTCGCTCAGCCAGAGCAGGTTCATGTTCCATAGACCCGCCAGCAACAACGCCGTCGCCCCGAGCGCGAAGCCTGTCGCGCGCCGTGAGAGGACTTGCAGCAAAAACCCGAAGCCCAGCATCGCGTAGAGCGTGCAGCCCTCGAACGCCCGGCTCCCGAACGAATCCCCGAACCACCAGCAGTACCACGAGCCGTTGACGTAGATCATCAACAGCAGCGACGCGCCGAAACACACCGCCTCCGTCCGCCGCCGGGTCGTCATCGCCCACGCCGCGAAACCGAGAAACCCGACCAACAACGCCGGGTGCCAGTTGAACAACCCGTGGTAAGGTGAGAACAGGACCTCGTACAGATGCGGTTGCAACCAGTCGAACCCCTCGCCCTCATAAGTGTATAACAGATAAGAACCGTAGACCGTCTTCCACGCGAGTGCTTGCAGGGCGAGCGGCACCAAGCTGGCGGCGATCCCGCATAGAATCCCTTTCCAACGGCGGCGGTCGCGCCAGACTTCCTGCAAGCAGACAACCCCGGGAAATAAGAGCATCACCGCTCCCTGATACCGCGACAACAGCACGAACGCGCAGCATAACCCAACCATGACCCAGTATCGGGTCAGAGTCGGATTCTCCCGCAGGCGCAACGCAAAACAATAGGCCCCGCTCAGCGCGAGAAACAGGACGTTGTGCGCCATGGCGAGATCCATGGTTTGATAGTAAGCCAGCGGCGAACACATCCAACCCAACGCCACGCCGCACATCGCCAGTGTCGGCGGCAGGGTGTCGGCCAGGATCTTGTAGCTGAACCACAACCCAATCACCGCGTAGACGATCTGACCCGCGATCAGAAACGCCTGGTAGAGCGGCTGCCAGCCGTCGCGCCGCACCTCGCCACCGGATGCATTGACGACGCGCGCCGTCAGGTCGGCGGCGGCGTACCAAGGCACCCCGAGGAGTGCCCAGCCGATGGGGTACTTGTTGGGAAATAAACCCGTCTTTGTCCGGGGCGTCTGGCGGAGGGCTTCCTCGCGCGCAGGCAGGCCCATCGTGTTGCAATAACGCAGGTCCCTGGCAAAATCGAAGTCGCCTTCCACCATCGCCGAGCGCAGCCAGAAGTAATAGAACGATCCGTCCCAACCCAGGATCGACGGCCGCAACGGCTGCCGGAAAAGACGCGCGTGCTGGTTCTGCAAAAAGAAAACGCCGAAACCGCTCGCCAGCGTCAACAACACCGCCGCGAACAAGCCCACGCGCCGCGCACGCCGCGAATCCTCCGCCGGGCCGCCTTCCCATTGATGGGTCAGTGACGCGGTGGACCAACAGCGATAATATCGCCAACCCAAAAATGCCAGCCCGGCCATGAGCGCAACGAACGACCCGGTCCGGACAGCCGCGCGCCAGACATAATAATTTCTGCTGATCTCGAACACATCGAGCCGTTGCACGTGCAGCGAACGCGACGCGTCGGCGGTGGACACGTCGATGACGACCGAGGCGGCGGGGTCGTCGCGGTTCGCCTGCGTGATCGGGTAAAGGAGTTGCGTCTTTTCGTCGAAGGAAAGCAGGGGATCGAACTTCTTGCCGCCGCTGCCGTCCTGATAGTCGAGATAGATCTGGAAAGCCGCCACGCCGGTCCCTTCCAGTTCGATCTGATAATAATGTTTCCTCTGCACGGGGAAGGACCCGTACCGGCCGGGCCGGCCTGCCTCCGTGTCGCTCAGCGACAGAAGCGCCGGACCGACCCGAAAATGTCTCGTCACGGTCTGGTTGACCAGCAGCAGCGGGGCGACCGTGGCCGCGACAATCACAAAAAGCGCGAGCGCGTACCAGCGC
>CALMVM010000234.1:0-4341 GCA_937873255.1 uncultured Verrucomicrobiota bacterium
ACACGATCCCTATTGTCAAGGGTTCGGCGCTGAAGGCGCTCAACGGCGACGCGGACGGCGAAAAGCAGATTCTCGCGCTGATCCAGGCCGTCGACGAGTACATCCCGGTGCCCGAGCGCCCGATTGACCAGCCGTTCCTGCTGCCGGTCGAAGACGTGTTCAACATCGAAGGTCGCGGCACCGTCGCCACCGGTCGTGTCGAACGCGGCATCCTCAAGAAGATGGAGGAAGTCGAGATCGTCGGCATCACCGCCACCCAGAAGACGACCTGCACGGACATCGAAATGTTCCGCAAGCTCCTCGACGAGGCGCGTGCCGGCGACAACGTCGGTCTGCTGCTGCTCGGCGTGAAGAAGGACGACATCATGCGCGGCCAGGTCATTGCCAAGCCCGGCTCGATCAAGCCGCACAAGAAGTTCAAGGCCGAGGTCTACGTGCTGAGCAAGGAGGAAGGCGGCCGTCACACGGCGTTTTTCTCGAACTACCGCCCGCAGTTCTACTTCCGTACCACGGACGTGACCGGTGCCGTCAAGCTGCCCGAAGGCGTCGAGATGGTCATGCCCGGCGACAACGTCAGCCTCGAAATCGAGTTGCTGACCCCCATCGCCATGGAGAAGACCATCCGCTTCGCCATCCGCGAGGGGTCCAAGACCGTCGGCGCAGGCCGTGTGTCCGAGATCCTCGACTAACAATCAAAGTAACTGGGATTGCGCGTCCTTCTGCAAAATGGAGGACGCGCTGTCCTGTCAAAATCCCCAAGAGGTCAGTAGCTCAATTGGTAGAGTAGCGGTCTCCAAAACCGTTGGTTCAGGGTTCGAGTCCCTGCTGGCCTGGGTGACCTGTCTTTTCCCGTCGCCCGAATCCCAATTTTCCCGAGATGAACAAAGCCAAGCAGTTCTTCGAAGAAGTCCGCAGCGAACTGCGCAAGGCCACCTGGCCGTGGGACCCGAAGGAAAAAGGGTTCAAGAAGTACAAGGAATTGACAGACAACACGACCGTCGTGGTCATCGCCATGCTCCTGTTGGGCGGCTACGTCTCCCTGTGGGACCTAGTGCTCAACTTCTTCGCCGGTCTGCTCATTCGCTGACGTTTCCGTTTCCCGTTTTCCCCGATCATGGCCGCTCTCACCGCCACCAACCAATGGTATGTCGTCCACGTGCTCTCCGGTCAGGAGAATAAAGTGCGCGACAGCCTCGAACGCCGCATCAAGACCGATGAGATGGGCGATCTGATTTACAAGGTGCTCATCCCGACCGAGCGCGTTTCCGAGATCAAGCGCGGCAAGAAGACCGAGACGACGCGCAAGTTTTTCCCCGGTTACCTGATCGTCAACATGCACCTGCTCGACGAGCAGGGGAAGCTGGTGGACCGCTCGTGGTACTTCGTGCGCGACACCCCCGGCGTGATCGGTTTCGCCGGTCCGAAGGACCGCCCCGTGCCGATGCGCGAGTCTGAGGTGGAGAACCTCATGGGCCAGATGAAGGAACGCGAGGATGGGCAGGCGAAGCCGAAGGTTTCGTTCGAGGTCGGCGAGACGGTCAAGGTGGCCGACGGGCCGTTCCAGAACCAGAGCGGCGTCGTCGAGGAAATCGACCCGGCGCGCGGCAAGCTGCGCGTGTCCGTCACGATCTTTGGGCGCACCGCCCCGGTCGAACTCGAATACTGGCAGGTTGAACGCGGCTAGGCCGAACGCAGCAACTTTTCACGCAGCACTTTTCACAGATTTATGGCTAAGGAAATTACCGGAACGATCAAACTCCAGATTCCCGCGGGCGCGGCGAATCCCGCGCCGCCCGTCGGCCCGGCATTGGGTCAGCAGGGCGTCAACATCATGGCGTTCTGCAAGGAGTTCAACGCCGCCACGCAGAAGCAAAGCGGCGACATCCTGCCGGTGGTCATCACCGTCTACAAGGACAAGACTTTCACCTTCATCACGAAGTCGCCGCCCGCCGCGATCCTGCTCAAGAAGGCCGCCGGCATCGCGTCCGGTTCCAAGGAACCGAACAAGACCAAGGTCGGCAAGCTGACCAAGAAACAGGTCATGGACATCGTCAAAATCAAGATGAAGGACATGAACGCCCGCAGCGAGGAAGCGGCGTTCCGTACGCTCGCCGGCACCGCCCGGCAGGCGGGCATTGAGATCGAGGGCTAAATTTCGCCCTCGCCAGTTTTTCAGTAAACCAGACACAACCCGATTCGCTAACACTTCAACGAAGGAGAATCATCCTATGGCAACCAACCGCAGCAAACGTTACGAAGCCGCCGCCAAACTGGTGGACGCCCACAAGCAATACCCGCTCAAGGACGCGGTGACCACCCTCAAGGGCTTCCCGGCCCCCAAATTCGACCAGACGGTGACGCTGTCGTTCCACCTGGGCGTCGATCCCAAGCAGTCCGACCAGATGGTGCGCGGCACCTGCCCGCTCCCGCACGGCAGTGGCAAACAGGTCCGCGTGCTCGTGTTCGCCACGGGCGCGGCCGCGACCGCCGCCAAGGAAGCCGGCGCGGAGTTCGTCGGCATGGACGACATGGTCAAGAAGTGCCAGGAAGGTTTCTCCGACTTCGACGTGGCGGTCGCCACCCCGGCGGCGATGTCCGAGGTGCGCAAACTCGGCAAGGTGCTCGGGCCGCGCGGCCTGATGCCCAACCCGAAGACGGGCACCGTCACCGAAGACACCGCGAAGGCGGTGCGCGAGGTGAAGGCCGGCCGCGTGGAGTTCAAGCTCGACAAGAACGGCAACGTTTCCGTCCCCGTGGGCAAGGTTTCGTTCGCGCCCGACGCGTTGCTGGAAAACGGCACGGCGGTCATCGACGCGGTTTCCAAGGCCCGGCCCTCGTCGGCCAAGGGCAAGTTCATCCATTCCATCACTCTCGCCGCGACGATGTCGCCCGGCGTGAGCGTGGACCCGTCGGCCTTCGTGACGGCACTCTAAACGGCACGCGAAACCCGCAACCACAGCCTTTCTTATTTAACGTACCGTGAGACCCGAAAAAGCTTCCATCGTCGAGGACCTGGTGTCCCGTTTTCAGAAGTCCCCGTTCCTCATCATCACCGACTACCACGGCTTGAAGGTGGACCAGTTCAGCGACCTGCGCACCAAACTCGCCGGCGTCGGCGCGCGCTACACCGTCGTCAAGAACACGTTCCTCAACCGCGCGTCGCGCGAGATGGGTTATCCCGACCTGACCGACAGCACGAGCGGCCAGACGGCCATCGTCACCGGCGACAAGGACGTGAGCGCCGCCGCGAAGGTGCTGCGCGCGTTCGCCGCCGATTCCAAGAAACTCGCCGTTAAGGCGGGCGTCGTGGATAGTTCGCTGTTCACCGACAAGCAGATCGACGCGCTGGCCGACCTTCCTTCCAAGGAAGTGCTCCAGTCGCAACTCCTCGGCCTGCTCCAGACTCCGGCGGCCCAGTTGCTGCGCACGATCAACGAGCCCGCCCGCTCCGTCGCCAGCCTGCTCCAAGCGTACGTCGAAAAGCAGGGCGCGCCCGCCGAGGCCGCACCCGCCGAAGCCGCGCCCGCCGAAGCTGCCGCCGCCTGATTTCAAGATTTCCAACGGTCGTGACCCATCGCGGCTGTCGGAGTACCCAAAAACAAACCAAACAGAAAAGGTTCCTCGTCGGGCGGCGGCTGCCGTCTTAATCGCGAACCCCGGGGCTCCGGGCACGACGATCACCACAACATTACCCAAGTATGGCAGACACGAACGCGTTAGTCGAACAGATCAGCGGATTGACCCTGCTGGAGACCGCCGAACTCATCAAGGCTCTCGAAAGCAAGCTCGGCGTCAGCGCCGCGGCCCCCGTGGCCGCCGCCGCTCCCGCCGCCGGTGGTGGTGCCGCTGCCGCCGCGCCCGTCGAGGAGAAAACCTCCTTCGACGTGATCCTTACCGAGATGGGCACGAACAAGATCGGCGTCATCAAGGAAGTCCGCGCCGCCGTTTCCGGTCTGGGTCTGGCGGAAGCCAAGGCCCTCGTCGAAGGCGCGCCGAAGCCGATCAAGGAAGGCGTCACCAAGGCCGAAGCCGAAGAGATCAAGAAGAAGATTGAGGCGGCCGGCGCGAAGGTCACGATCAAATAGTCCGACCCGCCGGGACGTTTATCGTCCGGGTGGAAGCAAGACCGGTCGCGGGGGCAACCCTGCGGCCGGTTTTTATTTGGTGGATGCCCTTTGGAGAGCGCCATCCACCAAAAGCAAAACGCGGTAGTGGTACATGTCGGCCTCTCAGCCCCGGCACGGGCGTGAGAGTTTAGCCCGCGGCGTGAGCCGTGGGAACATCGCCAGCAAAGCGCATAGCCCCGGCAGGGGCGTAAGAAAACACGCACGCGTTCCACGG
>CALMVM010000234.1:4351-7827 GCA_937873255.1 uncultured Verrucomicrobiota bacterium
CCCCTGCCGGGGCTATATTTCTCTTGGAACCGTATCCCCACGGCTCACGCCGTGGGCTAAACTCTTACGCCCCTGCCGGGGCTAAAAGACCAAAATGTACCATCACCCAAAACGCTTGCTGGTCCCCGGCCTGGTACGGTATCTTGTTTGCTGATGTCCTTCCCTTTCGGACGGCTCCCGCGCCGGACGTTCCCGTCCGCGATTCTTCTGGCGGGTTTCCTCATCCTTGTCGTTGCGGGAAATCTCGGCGCGCAGGTTTCCGGGTCGCCGGCCGCCCGCCACAGTCTCAGCCTCGAAGCCCACTCCGTCGCCAACGGCGGCAAAACCCAGGTGTCCGGCAACAGCGTCGGACTGCCGATCCCGGACGCGGTGTCGGTCCAGTTCGTCGGCGACCGGCGAGTGTCCAACAGCCGCACCAACGTCGAGATCAACGTGCGCAACTTCGCCACCGCGCCCGACCGCGTGCGCGTCGAGTGGTTTTTCGTGGCGCTGCCCGTGGGCGAATCCATCGCGGGCAACCACGAAATCATCTTCCACCGCGACGCGCAAACCCTCGCCATCCCGGGCGGCAAAACCGCCACGCAGGTCGTCAGTTCGCCCGAGGTCCGTGCGGTGTACGAACGTTCGACCACGATCACGAACATCCCGGCGAGCGTGTACAACGGCGGCAACGCGACTTCCACGGTTGCCGTGACCAACCAGCAGCGCGGCCTCGTCATCCGTGGTTGGATGGTGCGTCTCGTCACCGAGGACGGCCGGATTCTCGCCGCGAAGGGTTCGAGCCAGACTTACGAGGACATTGCCGCCAGCCCGTCGCGGCTCGCGGGGTTGCTCGCGTTTTCCGAACCGGCATCGGGGGCGGGCGATCCGACGACCGGCCGGCACGGCTCCCGGTGAAGCCGCGTGCGGTCCGTGCTGATCTGTCGGGAATTCTTGGGGAATATCCCTGCAAAAAAGTTGACTGCCCCAGCCATCTTTGGGCATCGTCGTGGCACTCGCTGACATCTATGCACCAAGGAAATCCAAGGAAAGCTCGTCTCGCCGGTCTGCTCTGCGCCCTGATCGGGTTTTGCGTGGTCGCGACCTCCACCCGCGCCGCCGTGCTCGCGCTGTATCCGTTCACGGGCAATTCACTGGCCAACACGGCCACCCCCACGCAATCCACGGCCTCAGCGATCACCCTCGGCAGCGGCCTGACCGACACAACCCGTTACACGACCACCGGTAACCCCGGCGCGGCGCTGCGAATTAACACCGACGAGACTGACGGCACCTCCACCGCGACCGCGATCACCGCGAACGATTTTTTCACGTTCAACTTGGCACCCAACAACGGCTACCGCTTCGTGTTCACAAGTTTCACCGTGGACCTTGCGACCAATGTGACGACGTTCTCGACCAATGTGGTGCTCCAGGCGAGCATCAACGGCGGCACTTCTTTCATCAACGTGGATACCCTCACGGGCTTCAGCAACACAACGTTCACCACGCGAACCACCGACCTGACGACCTTCAACAACAACGCCGCGCTTGCCGCCGGTGCGTCGGTGCTCTTGCGCATCGTCGTGTATGACAACGACAACAACGCCGCCAACTACACGGCGTTCGACAACATCACGGTCAACGGCTCGCTGCAAGCTATCCCCGAGCCGGGCACGGTCGCGTTGGTTGGCCTCGGCTTGACGCTGGCTGGCACGGTGATCCTGCGGCGTCGCAAACGGTAGGTTTTCACAAACCGCGACGGTCGGCGAGGGCCTGTTCGCGTCGCTGTGCGGCGAGCGCGTGTACCCGGCGATCCTCGTCGGTTTCGAGGAAAAGCGGCGGCACAAGCGCGGGCCGGCCGGCGTCGTCGAGGTGGACGAACGTCAGCCAGCATTCGTTGGTGTGGCGGCGGGTGCCGGTGGCGATTTCCTCGGCGAACACGTCGGCGGTGATCGACATGGACGTGCGCCCGACGTGGACCACCCGCGCGCGGACTTCCACGAGTTCGCCGATGCGGATGGGTTCCTTGAAAAGCACGCGGTCGATGCTCAACGTCGTCGCTTGCCCGCCGCAGTGTCGGATGGCGCTCAACGCCGCGCAGCGGTCCACCATGCTCATGATGACCCCGCCGAACACCGACGAATGCCGCAGGCCGTTCGCCTGGTGCGGCATCATCAGGTCGGCGACGACGGCCTCGGACTGACGGGGTGTTTTCGGGGTCATGGATTTTGCCTGAACGATGCCGACGACCCGCCTACGGTCCCGCGTCCGCATAAATACTCTCCACCTCCGCCGCGTACTTCTTCAAGATCTCGCGCCGCTTGCATTTTTGCGTCGGCGTCAACTCGCCTCCGGTCGTCGTCCACTCCGCGCCCATCACCGCGAAGTTTTTGATGCGCGCGTACTGCGCAAGCTCCTTGTTAGCCGTCTCGATCTCGGCGGCGACGAGCGCGCGCGCTTGTGGTAATTTTACCAATTCGGCGTCCGCCGCAGGCAGCGAACGATTTTCCCCCGCGTGCCGCGACGCCCCGGCCGAGAGACGATCCCGCAACGCCCCGAAATTGGGCACGATCAACGCGCCGGGAAATTTTCGGTACTCGCCGACGACCATCGCCTGCGCGACGAGCGGCGACTCTTTCAATTTGTTCTCGATGGGTTGCGGCGCGATGTACTTGCCGCCGCTGGTTTTGAAGATCTCTTTCTTACGATCCGTGATCCGCAGGAAGCGCAATCCGTCCAACCCCTCGACGAACTCGCCCACATCCCCGGTGTGCAGAAAACCCTCCGCGTCCAATACCTCGGCGGTCAGGTCGGGCCGATGGTAATAACCTAACATCACGTTGGGACCGCGATAGAGAATCTCGCCGTCCGGCGCGAGACGGATTTCGCCACCCGCGATGACCGGCCCCACCGTGCCGATACGGTGGTGACCCGCCTCCGACGAATTCGTCGTGACCACCGGCGCGGCCTCGGTCGGACCATAGCCTTCGTACACGCGCACGCCCGCGTTCCAAAAAATCTTGGCCAGCTTCGGGTTGAGCGCCGCCGAGCCGCACACGATGCTATCCACCCGGCCGCCGAGCGCCTCGCGCCATTTAGAAAAAACTAACTTGTCGGCCAGCCGGAGCTGCATGCGTTCGGAGAGCGTGGAGTTTTCGGGATGCTCCGGGTCGATGCGCTCCGCGAGATCGAGCGCCCAGAAAAACAGGTTCCGCCGCCGCCCGGTGAGCGCGTTGCCGCGCGCGATGATGCGCTCGTAGATTTTTTCCAAAACGCGCGGCACGACGGCGAAAAAATTCGGATGCACCTCGCGCATGTTATCGCCGACGCGCTCCAGGCTTTCGGCGTAATAGACCGACATGCCGAGATAAAAATATGCGTTGGTCAGTGTGCGCTCGAAGATGTGGCAGAGCGGTAAAAACGAGATCGCGCGTTCCATCGGGCTGCCGCCGATGAGCGGCACGATGGCCATGGCGTTGCTCACGAGGTTGGCG
>CALMVM010000235.1:0-320 GCA_937873255.1 uncultured Verrucomicrobiota bacterium
ATCCTGGCGATGTCGTCCACGGCCATCGTGCTCCAATCACTCGGGGAAAAAGGATTGCTCAAGACGCGCGGCGGCGAGGCGTGTTTCTCGGTGTTGTTGTTCCAGGATTTGTCGGTGATTCCGATCCTGGCCGTGCTGCCGCTGCTGGCGGTCGGCGGGGCGGCAAAACCGGCCGCGACGGCGGAAGCGGCGCACGCGGCCGGGTTGGAAGCGCGGGTCGCCGCGCTGCCGGGCTGGGCGCACACGCTCCTGTTGTTCGCGGCGGTGGCGGCGGTGGTCGCGGGCGGGCGGTTCGCGCTGCGGCCGCTGTTTCGCTATAT
>CALMVM010000235.1:330-862 GCA_937873255.1 uncultured Verrucomicrobiota bacterium
CCGCGACGGCGCTGGGGCTGGTCGTGGGCATCGCCCTGCTGATGCGGCTCGTCGGGTTGTCGGAGGCGCTGGGGACGTTTCTGGCCGGCGTCGTGCTCGCCGACAGTGAATACCGCCACCAGCTCGAAGCCGACATCGAGCCCTTCAAGGGGCTGCTGCTGGGATTGTTCTTTATCTCGGTGGGCGCAGGGATCGATTTTCCATACGTCATTCACCACCCGGCGGCGACGCTGGCGCTCGTCGCGGGGTTGCTGGCGTTGAAATTCGCTGTGCTCTTCGGACTGGGGAGGTTGTTCGGGCTGCGACCGACGCATGATTTCCTGTTCGCCTTCGCGCTGGCGCAGGGTGGGGAATTCGCCTTCGTGCTGATCTCGTTTTGCGTCAACGCGAGCGTTCTGCCCGCCGACGCCGCCAATTTGCTGACCGCCGCCGTCGCCCTGAGCAGGGCCGCGACGCCGCTGCTCCTCGTTGCCAACGACCGCATCGCCAACGGGTATCACGCCCGCGAGGCCGA
Organism: uncultured Verrucomicrobiota bacterium; assembly: GCA_937873255.1. Taxonomy (GTDB): domain Bacteria; phylum Verrucomicrobiota; class Verrucomicrobiia; order Chthoniobacterales; family SZAS-18; genus CAHJWO01. The sequence goes on from CALMVM010000235.1 coordinate 845, forward strand.
GGCCGCGCGGCGCGCGGC
>CALMVM010000235.1:872-5837 GCA_937873255.1 uncultured Verrucomicrobiota bacterium
ACGCCCGTCCGCACGACCGCGTGGACCGTGGCGACCAGGGGGGAGTCATCATCGCGGGGTTCGGGCGGTTCGGCAGCGTCGTCGGACGGCTCCTCGCCGCCAACGGCGTGCCGACGACCGTGCTCGAAAACGACCCCGATTGGGTGGACACGATGCGGGAGTTCGGCGTCAAGACGTATTACGGCGACGCGTTGCGCGAGGATTTATTGCGTAGCGCGGGCGTCGAGCGCGCGAAGCTGTTCGTCATCTCGCTCGCGGACAGGGAAAAATCGCTCGCGCTGGTCGATCTGCTGCGCGCGGAATTCCCGCACGTGCGGATTTTGGCGCGGGCGAGCGACCGCATCCACGCCTACGAGTTGATCCGCCACGGACTGGAGCCCGAGCAGGTGTACCGCGACACGCTGGGCACGTCGCTGGACCTGAGCGTCGATGCGTTACGGGCGATGGGCATGCGCGGCGCGCAGGCGTTGCGGGTGGTCAAGGTATTCCGCGAACGCGACCGCGAGGGCATCGCCGAGTTGGCGAAAGTCTATGACGGCGACAGACAGGTGTTCGTCTCGACGGCGCGGCGGCACATCCAGAATTTTGCGAACCTCTTCAAGTCCGACGCCGCGCCGGGCGAGATGCACCGCGGCATCGACCGCGCCTGGGAAGGCCCGCCGCGCGTGCCGTCGCGGGACGAGGAGGCACGGGACGGTGGGGTCTGATCTCCCCGCGTCGCTTCCGCTGATTCTCCAACCATATGCGATTTCTCGTTCACGAGGCCGGGGGGCTGGGTAACCAGATGTTCCAGTACGCCGCCGGCCTGTATTATGCCCGGCAGTACGCGGCGGAGGTGGAAATCCTGCGGCAAGCCGGGCAGGTGGCGGTGGACCGCAGCCAGTCGCGGCCCTTCATGCTGAGAAACTTCCAGATCAAGGCCGCCGCGCGCGACGCGAGCAGGGCCGACGAGCGGATCTCCGACGAGCGGCGGCGGTACAGGCCTCTGGTGTTGCCCTGGCGTCTGGCCACGCGGACTTTCGTGATGCAGGAGCCGTTCGCCGGGCGGCACATTTTCAAGCCCTCCTTGCCGGTCCCTTGGTATACCCGCCGGGTGCACCTGGGCGGGTTCTGGCAGGTTCACCAGCCGGCGGACGCGCTGGGCGGGGAACTGCGCTCGGAGTACACCTTGCGGGAGCCGCCGGTCGGGGAAAACGCGCGGGTGCTCGACCTCATCCGGCAATGCGCCCAACCCGTGTCGGTCCACCTGCGCCTGGGCGATTACCGGAGTTTCCTGGGCGAGGATGTCACGCTGCCCCTGGCGTACTACGCCAACGCGATGCAGCACGTGCGCGTGCGCGTGCCGGACCCGACGTTCGTGGTGTTTTCCGACGAGCCGGAATTCGCGCGGCAGCACCTGCCGGAAACGGGGAAGGCGATCTTCGTCCACCACAACAATGCGCTCACGGCATTCGAGGATCTGCGCCTGATGGCCGCTTGCAAGCACCATGTCATCGCCAACAGCTCCTTTTCCTGGTGGGGCGCGTGGCTCAACCCGGACGAGGGCAAGCTGGTCTGCGCGCCGCCGGTCTGGCCCGGCGCTTCCGTGCCGCAACCGGACATCCTGCCGCCGCGTTGGGTGAAGATCGACTTCACACGCTGAGGGGACGCCCCGCGCGGCGAAAAATTCGCCGGTTTCCAATCGCCCGTTCCCGGGCTATGTTGCCGGCCTTTTGTCCCCATGAAAAAAGTCGGCATGATCTCCCTCGGTTGCGCGAAGAACCTCGTCGATGCAGAGATCATGCTCGGCAGCGTGCGCGCGCAGGGCATGGAAATCACCGCCTCGGCCGACGACGCCGATGTGCTCATCGTCAACACCTGCGCGTTCATCGACTCGGCCAAGGAAGAGTCCATCGAGGCCATCTTCCAGGCGCACGAATCGCGCGGCCTGCGCCGTCGGCCGGGCCAGAAGATCATCGTCAGCGGCTGCATGGCACAGCGGTTTTCCAAGGAACTGACCGGCGAGATGCGCGAGGTCGATGCGTTCATGGGATTGGATCAGGTCGCGCAGGCGGGCGAGATCGTCCGCAATGTGCTTGAACGCACCGGCGCGAGCGCGGCGGCGGTGCCGATGTTTCGCGGACCGCTCGCGGCCGAGGCGGAGAGCGTCGAGACGCTGGAACCGCTCAACCTCGTCACGCGCGGGTCGCGCTACATCCCGGATTGGGATACGCCGCGCTTCCGGTTGACTCCGGCGCACACCGCCTACGTCAAGATCGCCGAGGGATGCAACCACCCATGCAGCTTTTGCGTGATCCCGCAGATGCGCGGGCGGCATCGTTCGCGCACCATCGAGAGCGTGGCGCGGGAGGTTCGCGCGCTCGTGGCGGAGGGGGTGAAGGAAATCTGCCTCATCAGCCAGGATACGACCTATTTCGGCATGGACCTGTGGCAGCAAAAGGCCGGGCCGCGCCAGCCGGTGGATTCGCAACGTGGACCGACGCTCAGCCGCTTGCTCGACGAACTCGGCGGCATCGAGGGTGATTTCTGGGTGCGGCTGCTTTACACCCATCCCGCGCACTGGAGCGACGAACTGATCGCCGCCATCGCGCGCAACGAACGCGTCGCCCGCTACGTGGACATGCCGCTCCAGCACATCCACCCGGCGATGCTTGACCTCATGCGCCGGGAAACCTCGCGCGAACACATCGAGGACCTCATCGTGCGCCTGCGCGCGGGGATTCCGGGGCTGGCATTGCGGACGACGTTCATCACGGGTTTCCCCGGCGAGACGGACGAGCAGTTCGAGAGCCTGCTGGAGTTCATCGGGCGGGTGAAATTCGAGCGGCTGGGGGTGTTCAGCTATTCGCAGGAGGAAGGTTCGCGCGCGGCGAAGATGGACGGGCAGATCCCCAACGCCGTCAAACGCCGCCGCCACACCCGCGCGATGAAGCTCCAGCAGCGCGTGGCCGGGGAAATCAGCGCGCGGCAGGTCGGCCGGCGGCTGCGGGTGCTCACCGACACACCGCTGCTCGCGCGCACGCAGGCCGACGCGCCGGAAGTGGACGGCCGCGTGCTGCTCGACGCACCCGCGCCGGTGGGGGAGTTTATCGACGTGGAAATCACCGGCACGCAGGTCTACGACCTCGTCGCGCGGCGGGTGGAAAGCCCCGCGCTGGTGCCAGCCGGATTCTGAGCGCGCCGAAGGGTCCGCCCATTTTGTGTTCGCTCATTCGTGGACGATCAACTTCGTTCGGGTCAGTTCAATGTACTCGCAGGTCTGGAACGCCGTGACGACCATCGCAAGATGGACGGCGAAGATGGATTCCAGTTCGTTGTTTGTAACGTTCCCGGTCGAGATCACCAACAGCCGGGAAGGCCGTCCGTGCAACAGGTGGCTATTGACGAAATCCGCGTCCTTGGTGACGACAACCCGGTTCTCGCGGGCCGCGCACGCATTGATCGCGGCGTCGGTGGTCCCGTTGCCGTCCGGCAGGTCGAGAGTGTGCAGTGCATCGTGCCCGGCTCCTCGCAACCAACGCGCGAGCCGGCGCGGCCGTTGCGCGTCCACGAGAAACTTCACGCTGCGAAGTGTTCCAGCCGTTTCACTTGACTCAGACGCGCGGCGAACGTCAGCACCGCCAAGATGTCGTCGCGTTCGAGGTCTTCGTAATCCGCGAGGATTTCGTCGGTCGTCATTCCCGCGCCGAGCAGTCCGAGGATGGTCTCGACCGGGTAGCGCAGTCCACGCACCGTCGGTTTGCCGTGGCAGACCTCGGGAAGAATCGTGATGCGTTCGAGCAGAGCGGGCATTGGTCCGGGAAGAAATTCATCCAAACGGCGCGAAATGACAACCCTCGCTTGCCGATCAGGAAAATTCCGCTGGCCGGTAGCCCACCTGGATGATCGAGCATGTCTCGACGGCTCGCAGCCCGAGCCGCCGCGCCTCGGCGAGCAACTCGGTGCTCGCCGCGCCGGGGTTGACCCAGATTTCGCCGGGACGTTTTGCGGCGATGTCAGGCAGCAGCCTGAGACCCACCGCCGCCGGCACGTAGAGACTGACCACGTCGAGCGGCCCATCGATTTCCGACACTGACCGGACAGCCGGCAGCCCCTCGACCTGCGCCTCGCTCGGGTTCACGGGGATCACCTTCCAGCCTGCCCGCGCAAACGCCCGCACCCCCTTGTTGCCGAACTTGCGCCGGTCGGTGGACGCACCGACGACCGCGACCGTTTTCGGAGTCTCTTCGGCAGGCATGCGCGCAGGGGTCAATGTCCGGGCGCGGCGCTCGCCGGCTTGACGTGCTTGTGCTTGCCGTTGAGCGCGTCGTCCGCGCCCTGGACGAAGTTTTTATAGAACTCGACCAGCCCGGCCATCATCGCACCGCAGATCATGCACAGGAAAAATTTCTGGAAGAAACCGTTTTGCATAAGGGGGGTTACAAGCAGCAATCGCGCCTTACCAGAATCCCCATTGGTGCGTGTACATCACATAGCCGCCCAATAGCGCGTTGGTCACGGCGTGGGCGGTCACGCAGGCGGGCAGGTTGCGGGTGCGGATCGCCACGAGGTTGAACAGCAGGCCGGTGATCAACGCCGCCGGCCAATCGCGCCAGGAATGCTCGAGCACGAACCCGGCCGTCACCGCGCCGAAGGACAACGGCCTACACGCGCCGAAAGGCAGGGAAATGAAATCCTCGCGCACCAGCCAGCGCAGCAGGAACGCGCGCCAGAAAATCTCCTCCAACACCGGCACGACGGCCACCAACCGGATAAACCGCAGCGCCACCGTCCCCCAGTACCACGCGTTGCCGCCCCCGGAGCCGGGGTGATCTCCCAACAGCCGAGTCGGGTCGAACCCGCCCTCCACGCGCGGAGCGGCGTGGAAAAAGGCCTGCGGCGATACCCAGATGGCAAACGCGATCAGGCCCACGACCACGCTGAAGATCGCCGGCGAGAACGGCAGCCGCGCCGACGGGTAGTCGC
>CALMVM010000236.1 GCA_937873255.1 uncultured Verrucomicrobiota bacterium
CCCCTGGAAAATCCTCCTCTGGCAATGGCAGTGGGGGGCGGCCATCCAACGGCAATTGACGCCGGCGTGGGGGGCGGGCGTGCTGGTGCTGGGCGTGGGCATTCTCTCAATTTCGCTTTTGCAGACGGCCGCGCGGCACTCGGGACAGGCGTTGGCGAACCTCCACGGCTCGGCCCGCTGGGCGAAGCGCAAGGACATTGACGAGGCGGGGCTGCTCGCCGAGGACGGCGTGTACGTCGGCTCGTGGATCGACGACCAGGGTAGGCAAACCTACTTGCGGCACAACGGCCAGGAACACGTCCTGGCGTTTGCGCCTACCCGTTCGGGCAAGGGAGTGGGTCTGGTCATCCCCACCCTCCTGGCCTGGACCCAGTCGGCCGTGGTGACCGATCTCAAAGGCGAGCTGTGGGCGTTGACCGCCGGATGGAGAAAACAGCACGCCGGGCAGAAGGTGCTGCGCTTTGAACCCGCTTCCCTGAGCGGCGGGGTCGCCTGGAACCCGCTGGATGAAATCCGGGTTGGCACCGAGCACGAGGTCGGCGACGTGCAGAACCTCGCCACCTTGATCGTCGATCCCGACGGCAAGGGCATGGCCGACCACTGGTCGAAGACCGCGCAGGCACTGTTGGTCGGCGTGATCGTGCACAGGATCCTGCGCGCGCGCAGCGGCGACGGGCCGCCGGCCACGCTGCCGGAGGTGGACCGGATGCTGGCCGATCCTTCCCGGCCCATCGAAGAACTCTGGAACGAGATGATCGAGTACGGCCACGTTCGCGGCGAAGTGCATCCGGTGGTCGGAGCCGTCGGCCGGGACATGATCGACCGCCCGGAAAAAGAAGCGGGTTCGGTGCTTTCCACCGCGAAGTCTTACCTCTCGCTTTACCGCGATCCTGTGGTAGGCCGCAACGTCTCGCGCTCGGACTTCCGGGTGAAGGACCTGATGAATCACACGACGCCGGTCAGCCTCTACATCATCACGCAGCCAACCGACAAGGACCGGCTGCGTCCGCTCGTGCGCGTGCTCATCAACATGATCGTGCGGCTTTCCGCCGACAAGATGGACTTCGAGAACGGCCGGCCCAAGGCGCGCTACAAACACCGCCTGCTGCTTATGATGGACGAGTTTCCGGCGCTCGGGAAGCTCGACATCATGCAGGAGTCGCTCGCTTTCATCGCGGGCTACGGGATCAAATGCTATCTCGTCATCCAGGACTTGAGCCAGCTTCACGCGGCCTACGGCAAGGAAGAATCGTTGACGAGCAATTGCCACATCCAAAATGCGTTTCCCCCGAACCGTCTGGAAACCGCCGACCACCTTTCCAAACTCACCGGCACGACTACGATCATCAAGGAGCAGGCCACGACGAGCGGCAAGCGTTTGGGGATGTGGCTGGGCCAAGTCTCGACCACCTTCCAGGAGGTGCAGCGACCTCTTCTGACGACCGACGAGGCCCTGCGGATGCCGGGGCCGCGCCGGGACGCGGACGGCGGCATCAAGGAGCCGGGCGACATGGTGGTGTACGTGGCGGGCTTCCCGGCAATCTACGGCAAACAGCCGCTCTATTACCGGGACCGTGTGTTCCAGAAACGCGCGGAGATTCCCGCGCCCAAACAGAGCGACCGTATCACCGCCGCGCAAACCCAGACGGCCAAGGAAACCGTGGCGCTATGAGCATCGCCCAAAACCTTTTCGGCCTCTTGGTGTTCATTGCGGCGGGTGGGGGGCTGCACCTCTTCCTAGAGCGGCGCAACAAACCGCAGCCGGGCGTTGAGAACCGCTTCGACGTGGCGGCATTGACGGCACTGGCGCACCGGCTCGTGCAGGGCGGCATGGACGTTCGCGCTGCCGCCACCGCCGTGGCCGCGAGCGTGGTAAATCCCTCGTCGGAAACCGTGACGGACCGGGACCACCGACGGCTGGTCTACCTGATCGCCGATGGCGTCTACCAGTTGCAGAACATATGAAACGGTTCCGCCTGCCCATCGCGGCGCTCGCGTGCGCTGCCGTGATCCAATCCGCGTTGCTGGCGGCGGGCGTCGTCGTCAACGACACGCCGAGCTTGCCGGAAGGGTTCTACCGCAAGAC
>CALMVM010000237.1:0-5123 GCA_937873255.1 uncultured Verrucomicrobiota bacterium
GTTGGCACCCCAGACTAACTCAGCACCCGGCTCGAAAAAGCGAAGTCACGTCAAAGCCTTCGTAGAGGGTGACCAGCATGGGCGGCATCGCCAGCAGCGCGGCGGCGCGCAGCAACTCCGGGTTGGACGATCCTGTCCTCAGGCTGCCGGAGATCGCCAGAACCCGCATCAGTCAAAAATCATCCGCGCCTGGAAGTTTACTGTCGGGTGTCCGCTCGGGACGAAGCGGACGGGGGAAGCGGCCCGGTTCGGGTCCTGTGGTCATGGTACTGTTCGCCCCAAGTCAGCATCGCGCGCAGGACGGGCTCCAGGCTGCGGCCAAATTCCGTCAGGGAATATTCCACCTTCGGCGGGATCTCGCGGTAAACTTCGCGGTGGATCACCCCATCCTTTTCCAGTTCGCGGAGTTGCAAGGTGAGCATCCGCTGGGTGACACCCGGCAGGAGCTTGCGAAGTTCGCCGAAACGCCTGGTGCGGCTGAGCAGATGATAGAGAACCACGCTCTTCCAGCGCCCGCCGATGATCCCCAGGGTGACTTCGACCGGACAATGATAGGTGTGTCCTTCAACGGTGATTGCGCCCATCGTTCCTTCCTATCGTTCCTTTTTTGATCCTAGTGCACAGGATTGTGCCTACTTGCGGGTTTTAACGCCTCCTGTTCTAGTGGGCAAATGAAAGTTTTCATCGTCCACGCCCACCACGAGCCGCGCAGTTTCAACGGAGCATTGACACGAACGGCGGTCGAACATCTCCGGTCGCAAGGGCACGAGATCGTCGTCTCCGACCTGTATGCGATGGGTTGGGACCCGGTCTCGGACCGGCGCAACTTCACCACCGTGAGCGACCCCGCTTACCTCAAACAGCAACAGGAGGAACTCCACGCGACGGAGCACGACGGGTTTGCGCCGGAGGTACAGGCGGAGATGGACAAGCTGCGGTGGTGCGACGCGCTGGTGTTCCAATTTCCGCTGTGGTGGTTCGGGCTGCCCGCCATCTTGAAGGGATGGGTGGACCGGGTGTTTGCGATGGGCGTGGCCTACGGGCAAGGACGGATCTATGAGAACGGGGTGTTCGCCGGGAAGAAGGCGCTGCTTTCCCTGACGACCGGCGGGCCGGCGGAGTCGTATGCCGAGGAAGGCGGGCAGTACGGTGGGCTCTCGACGCTGTTGTACCCGATCAACCACGGAGTTTTCGAGTTCACCGGGATGACGGCGCTGCCGCCCTTCGTGGTCTATGGGCCGGTGCGACTGACGCCGGAGGAGCGGACGGCCGAACTGGCGCGGTACTGCCGCGCGCTCGACGGGTTGGTCGCGCGCGAGCTTCAAGCGATGAATTCCTGAGCACCAGAAGAACGTCCGTTCGTGGGGCACCGGTCTCGAAGTAGCCTGCCGGTCCAGCAAAACACCGCTTTTTGGCCCTGGGGCCTGTTAATATTAGCGCAGGGCATCGAAGATGAACGCGAGAAGGGGCGCGGTGTCGTTACGCTGGTCCTCTCGGCCGGATCAGGCCTCGCTCAAGCTTTGCTGGGGGCGGTGATAATCGTCCAGTTTTTGCGGCAGGTCGTCGTGCGCCATCGGCCAATGAAACCACACGCGGAAGGTGTCGCCGTCGATGATCGCGCCGACGTAACGTTCGCGCAGAGCCTCGGTGCGGTCACGCAGACCGAATGCCCCGGCCACGAAGTCGGCCACCATCGTCAGACCAAAACCCGAACCGCTTGCGGAAACCCTCGGCTCGAACAAGGCGGACAGCGGTTGACCCGCGCCCGGGTCCGCATCGTCCGCACTCCCGGTTTGGGTCATCCCGCGCAGCCGGGCCGCGTCCGCTCCGCTCACCTGGTTGGAGAGCACGAAGCGCAGGCATCTGTCCGACGGCTCGGGCAGGGGGAAGACGGTCATCTCCAGCCGGTCGCCGGCGGTGTATCGGCAGGCGTTGGCGGCCAGGTTGTAGAAGATGCGGTCCATGGCGGCGCTCTCCAGGCAGCAGCCCGTCAATGCTCCCTCGTAGCGGCAGTCGATGAACATCTGGACCGAGCGTTCTCCCCACTGCGGACCGACGACGGAGTCGTGCCACTTCTCCAGCATCAGCCGCATCGCATGAGCTTTGGGTTTGCGGTCGGCGTTGCGGCGGGGGTCGTCCAGGCCCAGAAGAGAATTGCGCATGATCTTGAGATGGTCACGCGCGAGCACGAAAAGCGGTCTGAGCTGGACCTCCGTGCGCGGCTGATATTCGAGCATCTGCAAGCGGCCCAACAGGGCGCTGAGCGCCCCGCCGCGCACGTCGTGCATGGCTTTGGCCAGTTCCTCGGTGGAGTTTTGAGCGTGGGAAGCCAGCCCGATCTCGCGCACCTGGTCGATGAACTCGTCGAGGTTGTGGCGCTCTTTCCATGAATCGATTGCCTGCCACTTCCGGGCGTCGTCCGTGGTGGTGTCCGCGATGGCGTAAAGCAACTCGGTCAACGCCTGGTAGAGATTGCGTACGAGAATCCGATCTCCCGCTGCCAACTGTTCCATCGTGACGTAAAGATCGTCGCCCACGTAACGCAGGTGCCGCTGGTTGGGCAGATGCACGGGGGCCAGGGCAAGCAGCGCCGCCGGGATGGACGAGAGTGAATGAGCGGGGTCAGCGACGGACATTTGCAAAGAATTTCTTCCCAAAACCGGCACCGCCCGCGCGTCAGAGAGGCCGGTGAAGGGAAACTTCTCCATATTCGCCAGGGCGGCAAACCTGGGATTCTCTTTTTTGGCCGTCGGAGAAACGAACGCCACATCAGAGAACAGAAAACGCCCGGAAGTGTTTTTGGTGAGCCCGACTCATCACCATCGGGCGATTACGCTGGAATGCCGTGGAGAGCGGAAGCGAAAGATGCTTGCGCTTCCGAAAGCTATCCTTTCCGCTTTTCCTCTTTCTCCTCGACATGAACGGCGCGGCCGCTCCTATCACAGGCGGGCCGCCGGCTCACCATAAGCCACGTTTGCTCCTGGCGGAGGACGAACCCTCCACGCGAGAATTTCTTCACGAGATCCTCGTGGCTTACTACGAGCTGACGGTGGCTCTGGACGGAGCGCAGGCCATCGACGCGGCGCAACGCGAACCGCCTGATCTGGTGCTCTCCAACGTGGTGATGCCCGGCGTGGATGGGATCGGTCTCACGCGGTGGCTGCGCGCCAACGCACGCACGGCCACCGTGCCGATCATCCTCTTGAGTGCCAACAACCAGATGGACACGTTGCGGCGTGGCCTGGAAGCCGGCGCGGACGATTTCCTGCTCAAGCCATTCCGTCCCCATGAAATCCTCGCGCGATTGGACAACCGGTGGAGGTTGAGCCGGGCCGTAGGCGGGTGAGAACTTCCTGGCGCCGGTGTGTTTGGCAACACCTGCCATTGCCGGGTCTACGCGCACACGCCGGGCCATTCGCCGGGGCTCCGGGCGCTTGGCGGTTCTGACGAAAGTACGAACGGTCTTTGGTCCTCTGTCGTGTGCCGATGGTGGGCGCGGGCACGGTGACCGGGTGTGTGTCTGTTCTGCCCGGGTGTGTCGGCCGCCGCTCTGCTCGTTCATCATCGGCGGCCAGCAGATCGTTGACCATGGTTTCACCGTCCTGGTTTGCACTGGGCAACCGTTGCCACAGAAGGGGCGACCCGCCGCCATCCCTCCTTTTAGTGGTTCCTCTGCTTCAAACCCACGTTCCTTGTTGTCGGCTGGTCCAGCCGTCAGGCATCACACCGGCGAACGACCGCCGGTGGCCCCGTAGACTTCGCCCGTGACGTAGCTGGCGTCGCCCGAAGCCAGGAACACGTAGATCACCGCCTGCTCCACGGGCTGCGCCGGCCGCCCGAACGCCGATGTTTTGCCGAACATCACCGCGCCGGTCAGCCCCATCGTGGCCGGGATCAGCGGCGTCCACACCGGCCCCGGGGCCACCGCGTTGACGCGCACCCCGCTCTTGATCGCCAGCGCGGCTAGGGTCTTGGTCATGTTGATGAGTGCCGCCTTGGTGGAAGCGTAGGGCAGAAGCTCCTCGGAAGGGTCGTAGCCCTGGATGGACACGGTGTTGATGATCGAACTGCCCGGCTTCATCTTGGGTAGGGCAGCCTGCGACATGAAGAACGTGCCGTACACGTTGGTGCGGAAGGTGGCGTCGAACTCGTCCTCGGTGAAGTCCTCCAGCTTATCGTGCGAACGCTGGTAGGCGGCGTTGTTGACCAGGATGTCCAGGCGGCCAAAGGTACTCATCGTCTGCTCGACCAGATGCTCGCAAAACGCTTTCTGCCGGATATCACCCGGCAGCGCCACGGCGCGGCGTCCTTCCGCCTCGACCAGGCGAATCGTCTCGTCGGCATCCGCCTGTTCTTCCGGCAGACAGGTGAAGAGGATGTCCGCGCCCTCCTTGGCGTAGCAGAGGGCAATCGCCCGACCGATCCCGCTGTCCCCGCCGGTGATGAGCGCGGCGCGACCGGGCAGCTTGCCGCTGCCCGTGTAAGAGGTCTCGCCGTGGTCGGGATGCGGGTGCATCTTGGCCTCGCTGCCCGGGGCGGACTGCGGGAGTTGGGCAAACGGCGGCCTGGGAAAACGCTCGCGGGGATCGACGGGTTCGGTGGAGTGGGTTTCGCTCATGCACACAAGTTCGCCGCGAGAACAGCGGATGGTTGCTGCGAACATGGTTCCGGTCACGCCACAGGCGTCTTGAATGAATAGGCGGCTGCGCCGCGAGCGGAAACGAATGCCGCTCGGAGAGCGCCATCCACTTCTAAACTCAAGCCGTCACCGCCTCGCAACCGGCGAGAAAATTCTTTACCCCTTCGACCTCCCCGGTCAGCGCCCGAAAAACCTTCGCGGCGGCCTCGTAATCCCCACGCTCCGCGCACGCCGCGACTTCGGACGTGAGCTGCCGTGCCGCCGTTGCGCCGACGACCCCGAGCGAACTCAACAGCGCGTGCGTCGTGCGCGCCACTTCGCCGGCGCCGCGGTGGTCAATCGCCGCGCCGATCTCTGCGAGCAAACGCGGCGTGTGCTCGCTAAAAAGCGCGACCATCTGCCGCAGCAAATCCTCGTCGCCGTCCAACTGCGCGAGCAACTCCTCGCGGCTGAAAACCGATCGCGCCTTCGCGGTTAGCCGGCC
>CALMVM010000237.1:5133-11138 GCA_937873255.1 uncultured Verrucomicrobiota bacterium
AGCCGGCCGACCGGCGGGGACGCCGCCCCTTCGCATTTCCCGGAAAAGCGCGCGAGCAGCACGAACAGTTCGGTCCGGTCGAGCGGCTTGGAAATGTAGTCGTCCATGCCGCCGGCGAGGAACCGCTCGCGGTCGCCGGCCATCGCGTGGGCGGTCATCGCGGCGATGGGGGTGTGCCGGCCGGTGGAGCGTTCGGCGTCGCGGATGCGCCGGGTGGCTTCCAGGCCGTCCATCTCGGGCATCTGCACGTCCATGAGGATCAGGTCGAAACGCCCGCGCGCAGCGGCTTCCACGGCCTCGCGTCCGTTCGACGCGTGGACGAGCGAGTGGCCGCGTTTTTCCAGCAGGCCGGTTGCCAGCGCGCGGTTGATCTGATTGTCCTCCGCCAACAGGATGCGCAGGCCGTCGCCGGACGGCGCGGGCGGCGCGGGGACCGTGGAAAAAACCTCCGCCGTCGTCTCCGCGCCCTGCGGCAGACGCGCGGTGAAATGGAAAGCCGTGCCCTCGCCCGGCGTGCTCTCGACCCAGATCCGGCCGCCCATCTGCCCGACGAGGCGCGAGGCAATCGCCAACCCCAGCCCCGTGCCGCCGTGGGTGCGCGTCGTCGTGCCGTCGGCCTGCGCGAACGCCTCGAAAACGAGCGCCTGCTTCTCCATCGGGATGCCGATGCCCGTGTCGATGACCGTGAAATGCATCCGCTCCGACGCCCCCCCGGCCGCCACGCGCAGCGTCACGTCGCCCCGCGCGGTGAACTTGATCGCGTTGTCGATCAGGTTGATGAGCACCTGCCGCAGCCGGGTCGGGTCGCCGACCACGTGGCGCGGCACGTTGGCGGCGAGGTCGGCGTCGAGGGTGAGTCCCTTCTGTCGCGCGCGGATGCCCAGCGGCCGGAGCGTCGAGCCGATGCACTCGCGCAGGTCGAAGTCGATGGCCTCCAGCTTGAGTTTGCCCGCCTCGATCTTCGAAAAATCCAGGATGTCGTTGATGAGGCCGAGCAGCGTGACGGCCGACGTTTTCGCCATGCCGAGATACTCCCTCTGCGCGCGGTCGAGCGCCGTGTCGAGCACGAGTTCGACCATGCCGATGACGCCGTTCATCGGCGTGCGGATCTCGTGGCTCATGTTCGCCAGGAACTCGCTCTTGGCGCGGTTGGACGCCTCGGCGGCCTCGCGGGCGCGCAGTTGTTCGAGTTCCACCTGCTTGCGCGCGGTCATGTCGCGCCCGACGCAAAACATGATCCGGTTTTCCCTCGACCACTGCGCGGTCCACATCACCGGCGTGATCGACCCATTTTTGTGCAGGCAGCGGTTCTCGTATTCCATGGCGGGTTTGCCCCGCCGGATCGATGCCGCGATGGCCGTCGTCCGCCCCCGGTCGTCGGGATGGACCATGTCCAGATAGGAGCGGCCGACCAACTCTTCCGGCCGGTAGCCCCAGAGCGACTCGCAGGCGCGGCTGACCTGCAAGAACCGGCCGGCGGCGTCGAACGTGCAGATCACGTCCAGCGAATGATCCATGATCTGTCGGGTGGCGTGCTCGGCGCGGGAACGCTCCACCATCTGCTCCTGCAAATCGGCGTTCGTGCGCGCCAGTTCCGAGGTTCGCTGAAGCACGCGCACCTCCAGTTCCAGGTGGGCCTCGTGGAATTGATCCAGCGCGTCTTCGGCCTGCGCCTCGGCTTCCTTTTGCCGGGTGATGTCGGTGGTCGTGACAAATGCCAGCGACCGGCCGGTGGCCCCGCGCACCAGCGAGCCGTTGTAGCTGAAGACGCGCGTCCAGCCCTGTTCGAGGTGGCGGATTTGCATCTCGCAGTTTTGCAAGGTCTCGCCCCGGCTGACGCGCGGCATCGGCCATTCTTCGAGCGGCAGGACGGCACCCTCCGGGGTGGACAGTTCGAAGATCTGCGTGAATTCCGCGAAGCGACGCAGACCCTCTTCCAGGTTGGAAAACCCGTGCATCTCCAGGGCGGCGCGGTTCCAGTGCAGGAACTGGCCTTCGAGGTTGGCGATGACGAGGCCCTCGGTGAGTTGTTCGACGACGAGGTGGAGGCGTTCCTCGCTCTCGCGCAGACCGGCTTCGGTGTGCGCCTGTTCACGCTCGGCCCGGCGCAGCGAACGCGCGCTGAACCAGCCGAGCGCCGCCAAGGTCGCCGCGTTCGCCACGGCCACGAGCACCACGCCCATCTCCGGGCTGCACCAGCCCGCGCGCACCGCCGCGATGCGCGCCCAGCCGATCAAAAACGGCACGAAGACCGCCGCCAACCCGTAACGGCGAAGCAACGCGGCGCTGTGCCCCGGCCCCGTGACCACCTGCATGAACCCGCATTGGCTCGTCGCGCAGCAGATCCCCGCGCTGAGCAGCAAAAACGCAATCGCCGAGTGCAGCGCGACCGCCGTGAACCGGCCCGATTGATACAGTGCCGGGACCTCGTAGATCAGCCCCACGACCGAGAGCAACGAGGTCAACGCCGCCCCGCCGGCCAGGGCGTGCGCCCAATCTGACCGCGCGGGAAAGCGCAGCAAGACCAGCGCGACTCCCAGGCCGACGAAATTAAACGCGCTGATCGGTGCCATCCGCCCCGGCGCGCTGCTGATGGCGAAGTCCTTGAAAAGCCGCTCGTCGATGCCGAAACTCGCGCCCGACACGTATTCTGCCAGCGTCAGCGCCCCGATGGCGGCCATCAGCGCCGCGAGGATCGTCGAGGCAATGCGCCGCCGGTCGCGCGGGTTGTCGCTGGAATGGGCGAACGTGGATAAGCTCAACCCGCCGAGACAGAGGGCGAGCGCCGTGTTGGGCTTCATCGCCACCAATCCCGGCAGCAGCGTCATCAGCGGGCGGAAATCGAACAGCCAGCCCGCGAGTACGCACAGGCCGATGACGGCGACCGCCAGTCCACAAGCGCGGGCGATTCGCAGGTACTGACCGGCGGTCAGCGGTCCGGGAGCGTGGTATTCGGTCGGGGACGGCATCAATGGTGGGAAGTGGCGGGCCGACCCGTCATCGCGTTGGGGCGGAGTCGGCCGGCAGCATGTCGGCGAGGGCGGCGAGTGCTTCGGGCGTCAGGACGGGTGCGTCGCCGGTTTCCAGGGAATCCAGTTCCGCCGGGCGGGACGCCGAGACCGCCAGCATCTGGTCGATGAGCGCCAACAGCCGCTGGCCGCTGGTCAGGATTTGCTCGACCGCCTCCGTTTGCCGGGGGACCAGCGGGTCGGCCTCCAGCAGTTGGGCGAAGCCGAGGATATGGTGCATCGGCGTGCGCAGTTCGTGGCTGGCGCGGGAGAAAAACTCGCTCCTGGCGTCGAGTGCGCGGGCCAGTTCGTCGGTGCGTTCGGCGACGCGGCGTTCGAGGTCGAGGTTGGCGGCGCGCAGGTTGGCGTGCAGCTTGAGGATGCGTTCGGCCACCTGGATGCGGGCGGCGAATTCCTCCTTCTCGAAGGGCTTGGTGATGAAATCGTCCGCTCCGGCCTCCATCGCTTCGAGGTAGCTCGTCTTGCCCGAACGCGAGGTCAGCAGGATGACGTGCGTGTAATGCTCGGCCGGGTGGGCGCGCACGCGGCGGCAGAACTCCAGGCCGTCGAGGTCGGGCATCATCCAGTCGGAGATGACGAGGGGGAATTCGCCGGTCAGCCACGCCTCCCAGGCCTCGTGGCCGTTGCGGACGGCGCGGACGGTGTGGCCGAGCCGGGTCAGCGCGGAACCGATCAGGAGCCGGGTCATTTCGTCGTCGTCGGCGATGAGGATGTGCATGCGGAAGAAAATAATTGCAGAGCATTCCGGGTGCCCGGGCTCCGTGGATGCGCCCAAGATTGTCTTCCTTATACAATCCCCCCGGCGCGTCGGCGGAAATCCCGGCAGGCAACCGCCGCCCGCCGACCCCGCGATTTGATGCCGTATGCCGCACGCCCCAACCGTTGCCCGCCGCTATCCCATCGGCGCCGAACTGCTCGCCCCGGGCCGCACGCACTTCCGCGTCTGGGCTCCCAACGCCAAAACGATGGAGGTCGCCGTCCAGCCCGATGGCAACCGCGACGCCGCCCCCGCCGTGGTCGAACTCGCCGCCGAGGGCAACGGGTACTTTTCCGGCGAGGCGGCGGCTGGCGCGGGCGCGCTGTACCGCTTCCGCATCGACGGCGGCGTGCAGCTCTATCCCGACCCGGCGTCGCGCTCGCAACCGCTCGACCCGCACAACCAGTCCGCCGTCGTGGACCCGGCGGCGTTTCGCTGGACGGACAAGAAATGGAAGGGCCGTCCGATGCGCGGTCAGGTGATGTACGAATTGCACGTCGGCACGTTCACGCCCGAGGGCACCTGGGCCGCCGCCGTGCGCGAGCTGCCCGCGCTCGCCGAACTAGGCGTCACGGTGATCGAGATGATGCCGGTTAACGAGTTCGCTGGGCAGCACAACTGGGGCTACGACGGCGTGGACTTCTTCGCGCCGGCGCACGTCTACGGCACGCCCGACGACCTGCGGGCGTTCATCGACGCCGCGCACGCCGCCGGGGTCGCGGTGATCCTCGACGTGGTCTACAACCACTTCGGGCCGGATGGGAATTACCTGCGCGCGTTCGCCGAGCATTATTTCTCCAAAAAGCACCCGTGCGAATGGGGCGAGGCGCTCAACTTCGACGACGTGGAAAACGGCCCCGTGCGCGAGTTTTTCCTGACGAACGCGCGTTACTGGATCGAGGAATTCCACTTCGACGGCTTCCGCTTCGATGCGACGCAGAGCATCTTCGATTCGTCGGAGGAGTTCATCCTCGCCGCCATCGTGCGCGAATGCCGTGCGGCGGCGAAGGGGCGCGAACTCATCATGATCGCCGAGAACGAGCCGCAGGCGACCAAGCTCGTGTACCCGCGCGAGCGCGGCGGCGACGGGCTCGACGGCCTGTGGAACGACGACTTCCACCACAGCGCGATCATCGCCCTGACCGGCCGCAGCGAGTCGTACTACCGCGACTATCGCGGCACGCCGCAGGAGTACATTTCCTCCGCGAAATACGGTTATCTCTACCAGGGGCAATGGTACGGTTTCCACAAGGGCAAACGGCGCGGGATGTCGGCGTTCGGCGTGCCGCCGTGGGCGTTCGTGGCGTTCCTCGAAAACCACGATCAGGTCGCCAACACCGGCGACGGCAAGCGGCTGCGTTTCCAGACCTCGCCGGCCAAATACCGCGCGATGACCGCGCTCCTGCTGCTCGGGCCGTGGACGCCGATGCTATTTCAGGGGCAGGAGTTCGGCGCGTCGGCGGATTTTCTTTATTTCAACGACATGGGCCACGACCTGTACGACCCGATCCGCAAGGGCCGCGCGGAGGGCTTGAAGATTTTCCCGTCGTTCGCCAGCGCGGAGACTCAATCTCTCCTGGCCGATCCGTTCGCGGCGACGACGTTCACGCGCTGCAAGCTGGATTTTACCGAGCGCGAGAAAAACGCCGCGATCTACCAGCTCCACCGCGACCTGCTCAAGCTGCGGCGCGAGGACGCGACGTTCGCCGCGCAACGACCCGGCGGTGTGGACGGTGCGGTGCTGGGCACGAACGCGTTCGTGCTGCGTTTCTTCGGCGAACAACCCGGCGGCGACGACGACCGGTTGCTGGTAGTCAACTTCGGGTCGCTTCTGGAATTGGCCCCCGCCCCGGAGCCGCTCCTCGCCCCGCCGTTGGGTCGGCGTTGGGAGACGGTCTGGACGAGTGAATTGCCGCTCTACGGCGGCTACGGCCCCGTGCCCGTGGAAGCGGACGGCGAGTGGCGGCTGCCGGCGGAAGCGACGGTGGCGTTGCGCCCCGTGCCCGACGGCGAAGTGGTGGCATCGGAAGCGCCCGGGGCCTGACCGACCAGGGCTCTGTGGCTCTTCGAGCCAGTGATAAGCGGTAGTGGCGCATTTTGGCCTCTCAGCCCCGGCAGGGGCGGCAGAATATAGCCCATGGCGTGAGCCGTGGGGATGCGGTCCCCGCAGAGGGACAACCCCGGCAGGGGCGTAAGAAAACACGCGCACGTTCCACGGA
>CALMVM010000238.1:0-8251 GCA_937873255.1 uncultured Verrucomicrobiota bacterium
GTCGTTCTTGGTGGAACTCCACACGGGGTTGAGCATCCCGTTGGTGTAGGGCGTGAACTCCTGATAGAAGTTGCTGCTTTGCTGGCCGGTGACCTTGTCGGCGTTTTTGACGCTGCCGTCGTTGGTGGACGCGCCGCCGTACACCTGGGCGTGGTTGGCGTTGATGAGCCGGCCGTTGGTGGCGAGGTTGCCCTGGTTGCCATGGTTGGTCGTGGCGCTGTAGATGCCTTTATCCGAATCATAGGAATCTACCATTACGTTCTGATCGTTGAGGTTGATCCACTTGTCGGCCATGAGCGCATTGCGAAAGCCCGTGAAGGGTTTGACGAGCACCTGCACCATCCTCGCCGTCTGCGGGTTGGGCACCGCCAACCCCGTGCGCCAGTCGGTGAAGAAGCTCAGGCGGCGCAGCAGGCCATCGCGCTGGTCGATGCCGGGCCGAGGCGGGCCGCTCAAACCAGCGACGCCGAGCGAGCGGATGCGCCACCACCAGTTCGAGCGGTCCACGCCATCCGAGTCGCGCAAGTTCGGGTTGTCCAACTGGCTCAGGTAGGAGGCGACGGCATCCGAAGGCGGAATGGCAAAGTTGCTCAGGGGTGAACTACTGGACCCGGGCACGTCCACGAATACACGCGCCTGCACGGTTGTATTTCCCTCCCCCAAGTGGGTTGCCAGCGTGTAAGCACGGCTGCCCGTCGCGGGGAAGGCATGACCATAATCCGCAAAGGTCTTGCCGGCGGCGTTCGTGGTCGTCCAAGCCTGTTGAAAGGAGGCGCGGGGCCCCTGGGTGACCCGCTTGCGAAGTTCGTTCATCGCCAGGTCCACGCCCGACTCCGCGCCGATGATCGACTCCTGCCAGTTCGCGCTCTGGTGGGTCGTCTGGTAGCGGTTGGTGGTGATCAGGAGCAGGCTGGCGGCGATGCCCGCGAGCACCGCCGTCATGAGCATGACCATGACCAAGGCGCTGCCCTCCTCCCGGCGGCAGCGACAACCAGCGCGCGGACGGTCAATGCGCGAGGTTCTTGCTGCGGATGAACGTGACATTGTGGAGGCTGATTTCGGTGCCGTTGCCCGCGTTGGTCAGCGACCTGAACGTGGACCGGAAGCTCACGCCGTAGTGAACCGTGTTGCCCGAGATGTCGCTGGCGTCGGGCGTGATCGTGGGAAAGGCTTCCATGTTGGTCGCCACCACGGTCGGCGTGGCGACATACTTGCCGGGGCTGCCCGTCAGCATTGGTGCCCAAGGGTCGGTGCGCGTGATGGAGCCGTCGCCCGAGTTGAAACGGTAGGCGATGACCTGCGTGGGGTAAGGACCGCCGGCGGCGACCTTGGTCCCGCTGCCGTTGTAGTAGGCCGTCCCCGTCGTCGCGTCGTAGACCGGCACGGCCATGATAGGAAAAAGGTGCTGCGGATCGCTCGTGTTGAAGGAGTAGAGGTCGGGCACGGTGATCTTCAATCCCTGCCCGTCCGGGTCCATTGTGTAACACGTCGTGTTGCCGTTTGTCTGGATGCCTCGGCGCAGGTCGAGCGCCAGCATATCGAGCAGCCGCGATTGGTCGGCTTGGCCCGCCGAATATTCTTCCGTGGAGGCGTAGCTGTGTTGGAGGCTGACCACCCCGCAGAGCACGCATACGAGCAGCACCGCCGTCATGGAGGTAGCCACCATCAACTCCATGAGCGTGAAAGCACGGCAGCCCCGCCCATGCGCCGGGACCAACGTCAGGCCGACTTCGCTTTTGATCGTCGCAGCGGGTGTCATTTGCTGACTCCCCACGGTGAAATCAACAGGCTTTGCGCCCGGGTGCGAGTGCGGCCCAGGCTCGGAAAAGTGATGCTCAAATCGATCTGGAGCATCTCCTGGTTCGCCAGGAGCGTGGTGTAGCTGTAGCCCGCCGGGTTGACCGTCACCGTGCCGTTTGCTTGGCGCGTCACGGTGAAGGGCGGCGGCGGCGTGACGGCAGGAGCACCCGAGCTGGGCGACTGGTAGGGCGTGACCGTGTAGGTTTCCGAGAGGCCGGGCAGGTTCACGTCCGCATCCGTGGGAGTTTTGAGCAGGTTGGCCTGCACCCAACCGGGATTGGTGAGTTGCGGCCAGTTCGCCAGGCGGACCTGTTCAACGCGGGTTTGCAGGTGTGCGCTGGCGTTGGTCGTCTCCGTGGAAGCGGAAAGCATCCGCATCATGTTGGACTGAAGCATGAACAGCCCGCTCAAAACGACGGTGACAATCGCGCTCGCAAACGCCGCCTCCAAGACGGTGAACCCGCTCCGTGCGCGGTGCCGCGATGCGGAAGGCGTGTGATGCAAATAGCTGCCGTTCATTGACATGTAAACGTTTCAAAGCGAAGAAGACGGTTGGATGGAATTGTAAGCACGATCCATGCCCCTATTTGGGGGGCTATCGATGCTTTACCGGCCTCCTGAGGTCCGGCCCACGAGGATGCATCGCGCAGCCGGACAGACATTCCGCCGAGAGCAAAAGTCTATAAGCGTGAGATGATTGCTAAGGCGGACTCGATCAGATTTTTGTTCACAGGAGAGACCCGTCCCTGCGGCGAGCCGAACACCTTTGCTCGTCAGGAACGAGAACCCAGGTATGATCGGTGTCCGTTCAAGCGACTCCACCGACCGCCGCGCAAGTTCAACGGCGAAGCAGGAACAAGCCAGCCAGGGCCAGAACCACGCCAAGCAGACGCGGCCACGAGGCCGGTTCGTGGAAAAACAGGATGCCCGCGACCGCCATCATGGCAGCGCCGCCCGCCAGGACCGCGGGCACGACCGAGAGCGGTCCGCCCCGTTGAAACAACAGAAAAAAGGCCACGGTGCCCGCCCCGACGCACAGGCCCGTCAGGACGGAGTACCAGAACCCCGCGCCGCTAAAAGGTTGGTTCCATCTTCCCAGGAAGCGCAGGGCCAGCAGATAGCAGAGGATGGTTAGAGCTGCCGTTGCTTCGACGACGAACCCGCCCAACCCGTCGCCAATGTGGTCCGACGCCAAGCGAGTGAAGATTTGATGTGCCCCGTATAAAACGGCGGCAGCGGCGGCGTACCAGAACCAGGGATTCATAGGCAGGAAGGTAACCCGTCTCACACCACGTGCGCGGGAGCTAACAGGCACGGGTGCGCCGCGTCGCCGCGTTCAAGTTGGATGGTCGCGTGTGCGATGCCGAACCGCTCACGCAGTTCCTCGCAGGTATGCGCGATCATGCCGTCGTCAAGCGTGGCGTCCGGTTTGACCAGATGAACGGTCAGAGCGGTTTGCGTCGTACTCAAAGCCCAGATGTGCAGATCGTGCACGGCCACGACTTGCGGCAATGTTTCCAGGTAGCCGCGTACCGCCGCCGGGTCGATCCCCGCTGGCACCGCATCCAGGACGAGGTTCGTGGAATCGCGCAGCAGCCCCCAGGTGCCCCAGACGATGATGGCATTGATGGCGAGGCTCGTGACCGGATCGAGCCAGTGCCAGCCGGTGTAGAGGATGACGATGCCAGCCACGACCACGCCCGCGCTCACCGCCGCGTCCGCCGCCATGTGCAGGAAAGCTCCCTTGACGTTCAAATCCCCCTTGCGCCCCGACATGAACAAGAGCGCCGTGGCCGTGTTGACGGCGATGCCCAGCGCCGCCACCCAGACGACCGTGCCGCCTGCCACCGGCGTCGGATCATGGAAACGGCGAACGGCTTCCCAGGTGATCCCCCCGACGGCGACGAGCAGCAGAACCGCGTTCGCCAGCGCCGCCAGGATGGAGGATCGGCCAAGGCCGTAGGTGCGCCGATCCGTGGGGATCGTTTTCACCAGATGACTTGCCCACCAGGCGAGCAGGAGACCGAACACATCGCCCAGGTTGTGCCCGGCATCGGCCAGGAGCGCCAAAGAGTGCGCGAACAGACCGAAGGCGACTTGCACCACGACAAAGCCCAGGTTCAGCGCCGTGCCAATGGCGAAAGCCGCGCCAAAATCTTTTGGGGCGTGACTGTGGCCCAGGCCGCCATGGTGATGATGGTCGTGTCCCTCGTGGTCGTGGTGATGGTCCTCCGGGGAAGCGGCGGGTTGCGGTGATTGGCTCATGCGATTGTTGGAGGTTACATCCTCTAGCCGTTTGCGGAAGCAACGCAAAGCATCGGCCGGGAAATTTGCCGGGCAGGACGGAAGGTCAGCGCCCGACCCTGCCGCATCCGGCAATTATGACATCCTACCGTCGTTTCAGGGAGTGCCGGGCGATCCCGGAGTCGCTTGGACCAACGCTTAATAATCCTTAACATGACTTCCTCGACAGGATGCCTTTAGCTCGCTCCATGCTCATCGCTCCTGCACCCGCCGCGAGCCACACGCGCAACCCGTCATCGGCCACTGCCTCCGCACCGCTCCACGGAACCATGGAACCGCATACGACCCACCACTCCGTGGCTTCAATCCTCGTCGTCGATGAAAACGAAGGTTTCCGCGCGCTCGCGGACCGGTATTTGACGAACCTCGGCTACCGGGTGCAAGCGGGACAGGATCGACTGGACCAGATCGACCGCGCGTTGACCGAAGATTGGCAGGCGATCCTGCTGGGCTTCGAGTCGTTCGACCCAGCCCGGCTGGAAATTGTCCGACGAGTGCGGCGCCTGAGCGACGTGCCGGTGCTCCTCATCGGAGCAGACATGGTTTCAGGATTGGAAGCGGGTGCCGATGCCTGCCTGCCGAGAGACTGTTCGATCCGGCAACTGCTTGCCTGCCTGCGCGCGGTTTCACGCCGTGCATCCTTGAATGCTGACACGCGGTCGAAGAAAGCCGCGCCGGAAGAATTCACCATTGCCGACCTGCGGATCGTGCCGGACCTGCGCCGGGTGAGTTTGGCGGATCGTGAACTGGCGCTTACGCCTAGCCAGTTCGATCTCCTGGTTACCCTCGCCAAAACTTGCGGACGGGTAAAGACGCGCGACGATCTTTATGCGGAGGTCCGCGCCAGAGAGTATGGCGCCTTCGACCGTTCGGTTGACGTGCAAATGAGTTGTTTGCGCAAAAAGCTGGGTGACGATCCGAAGCGCCCGCGTTTCATTCGCACGGTGCGGTCCATCGGTTACATGCTCGTCAATCCGGACGCCCCGTAAACATTCTGGCCGCATGGCTTCCACCGAAATGAAATCTCGTTTTCCAGTCTTTGGCTTGTCTGCGCGGCGTGCGTGTCTGCGGATCGTCCTCGCCGCTTGTTTCTTTTTGGCGTGGCGACCAACCCATGTTTCCGCGCACGCGATGCCCTCGACCGCCGTCATGCTCGACTTCGGCGGCGGCGGCGTATCGGCGGAACTCATCCTGCCCTTGCAGGAGCTTGAACTCTCCTTCAAACAGCCGCTCCTCGAACATCCCGAGCAGGTGTTGCCGCAGCACGAGGCGGCGCTCAGGGAATATCTCTTGGCCCACGTCCATCCGACCGCCCCCGACGGCAGGCCGTGGACCGTGGAAGTCAGCGACCTGAGCGTGCAGACCAAAGAGCAGCCTTTCGACCTGACCGCGCACTTGTGGATGCGGCCGCCCCCGGGCGCGCCGCTGCGGCAGTTCAAGCTCGGCTACGACGTGATCGTGCACGAGGTCATCAGTCACAAGGCATTCGTATTCATCCGCAACGACTGGAACGAGGCACGGTTTCGCCCGCCGGGGCAGGTGCCTCCCATTCCCGAAGCCGTCGGACTGATCCGTTCCCTCGTGTATAGTGTGGACATCAACCGCGCCGGCGGCAGCTTCTGGCGCGGCTTCGGTTCCGTGCTGACTCTCGGCGTGCAGCACATCGCCGGCGGGTTGGACCACCTGCTTTTTCTGTTCGTGCTGCTGCTGCCCGCGCCGTTGCTGCCCGATGGCAAACGCTGGGGAGCCTTTCGCGGCCTGAAAGGCAGCTTCGTGCAACTGCTCAAGATCGTGACGGCTTTCACGGTCGGGCATTCGTTGACGCTGCTCATCGGCGGCATGGGTTGGCTGCGCCTGCCGCAAAAACCCGTGGAAATCCTCATCGCCGTGTCGATCCTCGTCTCAGCCGTGCACGCCATCCGGCCGATCTTCGCGGGCAAGGAAGCGTGGGTGGCAGGCGGGTTCGGACTCGTGCACGGGTTGGCGTTTTCTACGAGCATCGCGCAGTTCGGCTTCTCGACCTGGTCGCTGATGATGACGATCCTGGGCTTCAACCTGGGCATCGAACTCATGCAGCTTGCCGTCGTAGTGATGGCCGTGCCGGTGCTGATCCTCTTGAGCCGCAGCCAGACGTATTCGCCGGTGCGGATTGTCGGAGCGGCTCTCGCCTGCGTTGCCGCCATGGGGTGGATCGGCGCGCGGATTGATTGGTGGAAGAAAGACCCCGGTCCGCAGCCGAGCGCGGCTGTTTTTGTTTCCCTCCGTCCCATCGCCTGAAACCGAACTGCCAGATGAACATCGCATCCAAGTCTGACCGCGGAGCCTCCGCTCGCATCCTGTCTCTCGTGCTCTTTTGTTTTTTGATCCCCTCGGTAGCCAGCGCGCATTCACAGGAAGGTGGCGTCGGCGGGTTGGTCAGTGGTTTCCTGCATCCGCTCACGGGCTTGGACCACATCGTCGCCATGGTGGCGGTGGGACTGTGGGGCGCGTACCTTGGCGCGCCGGCGATGTGGCTTTTGCCGGTCATCTTCCCGATGGTGATGGCCTTCGGCGGCGCGCTGGGCATCCTGGGCATGCCGCTGCCGGGCACGGAGACGGGCATCGCGCTCTCGGGTGTGCTGCTGGGCCTCGCGGTGGCTTTCGCCGCCAAGCCGCCGATCTGGGTGGCTGCCGTGCTGGTGGCCGTCTTCGCCATCTTCCACGGGCACGCACACGGCACGGAACTGCCGCACGCCGCCAATGCGCTGACCTATGCCGTGGGTTTCGTCGTCGCCACCGGCCTGTTGCACCTCAGCGGCATCGCCTTCGGGCTGCTGACCCGCTATCGTTGGGGCACCGTGCTGGTGCGGACCGGCGGCGGAGTGATCGCGTGCATTGGCTTTGCTTTCCTATTCGGTATGCTTTGAGGGCATGAGCCGAAAAGTAGCACCGTGGAATCTGACCCGCCGATGGTTGACCGCAACGTTCGTCTGCTGGCTGCTTTCGCCAGCCGCGCGAGTGCAGGCGCACACCACCTTTCCCGGCCTGGGTGAATACACGAGTGGGTTTCTGCATCCGCTCACGACGGTGCCACACCTGCTGGTCTTGCTGGCGATTGGATTGTGGCTCGGCCAGACCCGCCCTTTGCGGATCAAGGAACCTGCGGCGCTCGTCGCCCTGGCGGCGGCGGTCGGGCTGCTGCTGACCGTGCCGTGGCACGTCGGTGCGATGCCCCAAGCGCTTCCCATTGCCCTCGCTCTGCTCATCGGCGCAGGGGTGGCGGCGGAAGCCCCCGTTCCCTCTTGGCTCAAGACGGGAGTCTGCGGCCTCGCCGTGCTGTTCCTGGGGTTGGACTCGGGTGTGGAGGCAAGTTTCCCGCCGTCGTCCGTCGCCAAAATCCTCGCTGCGACCTGGGCAAGTCTGGTCCTTTGCGTGGTCAACGCCGCGTTCTACGTTTCGCTGTTGCCGCCAATTCGTCCGGCGCAAATCGGCATCCGGGTCGCGGGGAGTTGGATCGTGGCCATCGCCTTTTTGCTGTTGGCTTTCTCCCTGCGGCGTTGAACGCGGCGTGGCCGCCGGATCTGCGACCGCGCGTCCTGCTAACCCGCCGGGTCGTCCGGTGACGACGACTGCGATTCCTTCGCTGCCTGCGAAACGTGTAGCCCCACCAATCTTCCGAGCAAAAGCACGAGGTAGAGCTGGCCTGTCAGCGCCTCGACGACGCTCAGGGATCGTGCGGCGACGGTCACGGGCCGGATGTCGCCGAACCCCGTGGTCGTCAACACCGTGTAACTGAAATAGAAAGTCTCTTCCTGCGAAGCATATTTGCCGTCGGCATTCATCAGGACGTTGTGTCCCTCCAGAATCGAGAGCACAGAGAAGGTCATCCCGAAAATTTGGCCGATCAACAGGTACGCGCACACCCCGGCAAAAAGCGTGTTCGCCGTGATCCCGCCACGGAAGACGAAGGCAACGATCCGGACGACCACGTAGACGAGCACGACGATTTCCAGCACGAGCGTCGCCTCCTGGCCCCGATCCCCGGATGCAACGCAATTGATCACCGTGGCGAGGACAAGCACCGCGAGCGCACCGCAAAACCATCGCTTCGGTGGAGATGCCGCCAGCAGCGCGAGCACGATGGTCAGGCGCAACAGGCTCTGCACGC
>CALMVM010000238.1:8261-12667 GCA_937873255.1 uncultured Verrucomicrobiota bacterium
CTCCCAAAGACAGCATCTGCGGATAGACGACAATCGAGGCCAGCAGACCCGCGACGAGTACGATGAACACTCGCGAGTTGAGGCGTCCCAGACTCTTCGCAGAGAAACGGTTAGAATTTATTAGGCTATTCACGTTTGCAACGGTGAAGGGATGGATCAGACTGTTTCGCTAATGTCCGCAGCGGGGAGCGACACGGTGAAGACCGTCCCTCTACCGGGTTCGCTCTCGACGCGCACGCCACCGCCGTGGACCTTGACGATTTCCTGCACCACGCTCAGGCCGATGCCGCTGCCGCGCGTCTGTTGCTCGCGCGCGCGCTGGCCGCGGAAAAAAGGCTCGAAGACGTGCGGCTGCTCGCGCGCCGGGATGCCTTCGCCGTGATCGCTGATTTTGACTTCCACGCAGCCCGGCGAGGAACCGCTGACGTGCCGGGTGTGCACGCCGATCCACTGATCTCGCGCGCCATGTTTGGCGGCGTTGCCCAGCAAATTTTGGAACACCCGGCGCAAGGCGTGCGCGTCACCCCACACCGGCGGCGGCTTTCCTTCGACCGTGGTCTGGATCGTGCACCCGGCAGTCGACGGGTCGAGGCTGCACGCCGTGACCGCTTCCTGGATCACCTGGGCCACCAGGACCGGCTTTCTCGCCAGGGTGGATTCGTTGCGCCGCGCGCCAGCAAACGCCAGCACCTGTTCGACCATGTCGGCGAGTTGATCCGTGTGCTCGACGATCACCGCAGCGTATTTGTCGATGCGTTCGGGGTCGCGCACGATACCGCGGCGCAGGTTCTGGCCGGCGGCGCGGATCACCGTCAGGGGCGTGCGGAGTTCGTGCGAGACGGCCGCGACGAACCGCATCCGCGCGTCCCCCAGCCGCCGGGCGCGGCGCGCGTAGTGGATGATCAGCAAGCCCCCGACCAGCAAACAAGCGTCCAGCGCGCACGCCAGCGCAAAGTCGTGGCTGCGGGCGTCGGACACCGCCACCGCCAACTCGCCCGAACGCGGCCAGGTGGACAACGTCCAGAACGCGTCTGCATCCGCGTCGGCTTCGACGCGTCCGCCACGCCCCTTGCGATTGAAGGGCAGCGACACCAGATCCCCTTGGAGAGGAACGTCACCTCCGTTCGTCGCAAAGATCGGCGTGGACGATGGCGCGCGCGTTTTTACCACCACTTCGTTGGGACTTCCTTGATCCGTGCCGAAATAGGTTTGTCTGAGTTCTGGCAGCCAGGTCCGGCGCAGGTATTCCGCGTCGAGTTCCATGATGGCCCACTCGCTCTCGCCCGGTCCGCCGGGTCCACCCGGCCCCCGGCCGCCGAAGACCGGGTATTCGCGCAGCAGACCCGCCGGGTCCTCGAATACTTCCGGGGGTCGGCCCCTAGTATGGCGCGTGAGGTTGTCCCGCAACTCCGCCCATTCCGGCGGCCAGTCGGCGGGCGAGAGCCGGGCGGTCTTCTGGTCGAGGAGATATAATTGCACCGACCCATTCTCGGGTACGGCAGCCGCCAGGCGGCGAAAGATCGGGCGTGGACTGCCAGCTTGCCAGCGGGCCAGGCATTGCGCATGCGCTCCCTCACGCCCGAGGGTGGCGATCTGGTCGCCAAGTGGACGCAGGAGCGCGCAAGCGTCGTTGAGCTGGGCATCGAAGGCTTGGCAAAACAACTCGGCCTGGTGGCGGAGCTGCGCCGTCTGCTGGCGTGTGGCGGCCTGGCCCAGGTGGCTGGTCCAGCGGCTTTGCAGCGTCGTCAGCACCACGCAGAACACAAGCAGCAGGGCGATGAAGCCCCACTCGATGAAATGATGACGGTTCCACCGGTGCACGACGGCTCGATTTTGCTGTGGATGTCCCGGCCGGTCAATGCACCCGCCAAACTCTTAACACTCCTTAACATGACATCGCACGGCAGGAGGTTGAAAATTTTTAGGTCTGCAACCAACCCAATAAAACCAAAAGCCTATGTTCAAACGTCGCTCCCTCGTTACCGCAATGCTGCTCCTGCTCCCTGCTGCCCTGCCACTGCGCGCGGACACCGCCGCCGTCGTGACGGCGGCCAACAACTTCAAGGCGACGTTGTCCTCGTCGCAGATTTCCACCCTCCAGATCTCCTACACGGCCGCCAACGCCGAGGCCTGGACCAATTTGCCCGGCTCCCGCAACGGCATCCAGCTCGGCACCCTGAACTCCACCCAGCTCGCCTCCGCGCTCACGCTCGTCCAGACGGCCCTCTCGGACGCCGGCTACAGCACCTTCGCCGCGATCCGCGCGGCCGACGACATCCTCGCCCAGTCCGCCAGCGGCTACGGCTCGGGTAATTACTACATCGTCTTCACCGGCACGCCGTCGACCACCTCGCCCTGGCTGCTCCAGATCCTGGGCCATCACCTGGCCTACAACATCACCTACAACGGCAACTACGTCGACCCCACGCCCGTGTTCCTGGGCACCGAGCCGCCGGAATACACCGACAGCAGCGGCACGGTCCACGAGCCCCTGGGCACCCAGCGCGCCGCCGTCGCCGCCCTGGCCGACGCCATCCAGGCCGACAGCAGCGTGTCCTCGGTGGCTAAGCTCTCGGGCACGTTCAGCGACGTGGTCCACGGCTCCAACGGCACCAACAGCCGCGACACCAACTTCCCGCAGGCTTACCCGACGGGCACCACAGGGCGCGGCGTGCTCTACACCGCGCTGACCACCGCCGAGAAGACCTTGGTGCAAAATCTCATCGCCGCCTACGTCAACACCCAGAAAAGCGACGTCGCCAACCCGATGTTGACCCACTACTACTCCGACGCCCAACTGGCCCAGACCTACGTCGGCTACGGCGTGGGCACGAGCGGCACGGCTTCCTTCCCCGAGTTTCCCTCGGGCACTAGCACCCAGCACTCCTACCTGCGCATCGACGGGCCGCGCGTGTGGATCGAGTTCGTCGTCCAGCAGGGAGTCGTCTATTCCTCTAACATCCACTACCACTCGCTCTGGCGCGACAAGGTGGCTGACTACGGGGCGGAGTTCGGCCAGGCGTCCACGAGCGATCCCGGCGCGCTGACCTCCTACACGTTCTTCAGCGGCGAATCGAGCCTGGGCAGCGAGAACTACTACCTCACGTTCTCCGACGGCACGCCCTTCAGCTATTACACCACCGCGTTCTCGCCCTACCTGTATCACTACGACATGGGCTTTTCGTACTACATCGACGCGGGCGACAGCGCCAACGGGGCGTACCTGTACGACTTCGCCAGCTCGAGCTTCTGGTACACCAGCCCGACCTTGTTCCCGTACATCTACGACTTCAACCTGAAGGCGTTCCTGTACTACTACCGCGATCCGAACGACAGCACGCGCTACACGAGCAACCCCCGCTACTTCTACAACTTCGGCACGAACGCGATCATCACGCGCTGAAGCCGGGCAGATTGCCCAAAGAGACGCGCGGAGTTGGTAGACCCGCGCGGTGGTAGCGGCCCCTTCCGTCAGGAGGGGGCCGCTTTCGTTTTTGCCGGCGACTCTATTTACCGAAGCGGTAGCCTTCGCCGCGCACGGTCAGAATGTGTTGCGGGGTATTCGGCTTGTCCTCCAGCTTCTGGCGCAGCCAGGCGATGTGCACGTCCACGGTGCGCGGCGTGACGAACGCCTGCTCGCGCCAGACGTGGTGGAGGATGTCCTCGCGGGTGAGTGTCTGGCCGCGGCGGTTGACCAGGTAGCGCAACAGTTCCAATTCCTTGGCGGTTAGCTCGACCGGGTTTTTGCCTTTCCACAATTCCCCGCGTGTGAAGTCCACCCGCACGCCGCCGAACTCGAATTGGCTCACGGGCGTGAGTTGTTCCTTGCGCACCCGGCGCAGCAGGGAGGCGACCCGCGCCAGGAGTTCGTCCGAGTCGAAAGGCTTGACCAGGTAGTCATCCGCGCCGCCGCGCAGGCCCTGCACGCGGTCGGGCACCTCGCCGCGCGCGGTGAGCATCAACACCGCGCCGTCGAAGCCACGCTCGCGCACGGCGTGGCAGACCTCGAAGCCATCGCGGCCCGGCAGCCCCACGTCGAGAATGAGCAGATCGAAAGGCTTGTCCAAGGCCATTTGCAGGCCGTGTTCGCCGTCGCCCGCCGACTCCACGATGTAGCCGGCGGATTCGAGCAGATCGGAAACGATGAAGACGACGGCCGTCTCGTCTTCCACCAGGAGGATACGCGGTTCCATGAGTTCAAGGAGGGATTTAAATCAATTCGGCGTTTTTGTCTGTGCCGGCAGGTGCACGATGAACGTGCTGCCGTGGCCGAGAGAGCTTTCCACGGAAATCGTGCCACCGTGGGCCTGCACGATTTCTTGGGTGATGCTCAGACCCAGGCCGCTGCCGGGGATTTGACGTGACTTCGCTTTTTCGAGCCGGGTGCTGAGTTAGTCTGGGGTGCC
>CALMVM010000239.1:0-16360 GCA_937873255.1 uncultured Verrucomicrobiota bacterium
GTTTCCAGGTCGCGCATTTCACCGACGAGGATGATGTCCGGGTCTTCGCGGAGCGCGCCTCGGAGGGCTGCCGCGAACGACTTCGTGTGCACGCCCACCTCGCGGTGGTTGACCAGCGACTGCTGGCTCTTGTGGACGAATTCGATGGGGTCCTCGACCGTGATGATGTGGTCCTGCCGGTGGAGGTTGGCGTAATCGATCATCGCGGCCAGCGTGGTCGATTTGCCGGAACCGGTCGGGCCGGTCACGAGCACCAGACCTTTTTTGAGGAGCGGGAAGCGTTTCAACACTGGCGGCAACCCGAGGTCGTCGCAGGTGAGCACCTTGCTCGGGATGAGCCGGAAAACGGCGGCGATGCCGTATTTCTGGTTGAGGAAGTTGGCGCGGTAGCGCGCGACGCCGGGGATCTCGTAGCCGAAGTCCACGTCGCCCGTCTCCTCGAAGATTTTGATCTTCATCTCCGGTGCGATCTCGTAGACCATCGACTGAAGTTCGTCGTTGGTCAGCGGCGGGTAATCCACGCGGATGAGGTCGCCGTTGATGCGCAGCATCGGCGGGTTGCTCGTGGAAAGATGGAGGTCCGAGGCTTTTTGCTCGGACATCAGTTTAAAGAAAGCGTCGATCCTGGCCATGGTCGTCGGAAAGCGAAGGGCTGGACGATGAAAGTAGCTGGATTGATGCCAAGCGCGTCACCGCAAACCATTCTTCCGGCGGCGGAATGCCTCTCGCAAAGGACGCAAAGGCCGCGAAGGCAAGCAGCAAGAGGCAGAAAACAGAAGTTTCCCCCTTCTTTTCCTCCGTCCTTTGCGGCCTTCGCGGTCTTCGCGAGAGGCTTCTCTGGCAGTCAGAATTTTACCGAGAATCCCGCCCGTACCCGGTAGCTCGGCACGACCTGGAAGGAGGTGTTGTCGATAAGCACGGGCAGATCCGCGCCGATCTCGGCGATGAACCGACTCCCGACCCCCGCCAGCACGCGCGGGCCGACGTAAAGCGCCGTCGCGCCGGTATCCTCCTCGATCTCACCGCGAAAGGTGTCGCGGTTTTTGTGTTCCCCGCTGACCACGAATTGTGCCCCGAGCGTCACCGGACCGAGTTTTCCGAAATCTCTGCCTTGCAGCAGGAAACAGCCCGGTCCCACGTCGAACGACACGTCATTCGCATAGCGGTAATCGTACGCGCCCGTCGTGCGAACGGTGTATTGCGCGTTCGCCTGGAAAAACCCTGCTTTGTATCGGGCGAACAACCCCGCGCCGAACACCGCGTCGTACGATCCGCTGCCGAGCGTCAGGTCGTGACCATGGATGCCGCTGGGTGTGACCCCTTCGATTTCGACCTCATTGAACTCTTCCTTGATGCGGCCCGCGCTGCCGGTGGGGAACTTGACGCCGGCGATCAGGTTCAGCGAAAAGGTGAAATCCTTTTGCCGATGGATCAGGCCGGGCGGCGGGTTGGCTTTGCCGCCGTCCTTCGCATCGGCGGGAGCGTTCGACGCGGGCGAGCGGAGGTCGGTCTCCCTGTGAAACGCGACGAAATTGAACAACAGCGACATGTCCCCGAGCCCGTTGACGCTGCCGCGTTCGTTGACGAAACCCTCGGGGCGTTTGTACTCGCGGTCGATCAACGGGGCGTTGATCTGCACGCCGAAGCGGTCGTTGAAGTTGTAGCCGCCGATGACCTGGGTGATCGAGCTTTGCTCGTATTGGTCGGCGACGTTGGGAACTTCCCGGCCGCTGAATTTGGTGGTGCCGAAGAACGTGTATTGCTCGGCGGCGGCGAGGTAAAAACCGCCTTGCCGTGGATGGAGCGGCTCGGAGTTGAGTTCCTGGTTGGGAGTGTAGCAACCGCACACGTCGCAGGCGTGCGAGGTGATCGGTGTGAGAGTGGCGAGGAGGAGGATCAGCGAGTGTAAGAAACGAAAGGTTTTCATGAGAGAAAGAAAGAGATACGGTAAAGGGTTGGCACAGCGCGAAGGCGGCGCACATTCTGGACAAGCCGCAACAGTGGCCGGTCGTTCTGGCAGTTGGTAGGGATGGCTCTCCGAGCCGTCCGTGGATTTCTCCGACGAGGCGCTTCGGGCGCACGGAGATCATCCAAGCCAATCAATGGTCGGCTCGGAGAGCCATCCCTACCTTGTTTGGCTCGCCTGCGGCGAATTAGCCCCCGCGCGGCGGCGGGGTGGGGGGCGCGTCGAGCAACCGCCCCTCCGAAAATGCCGCCGGAACCACGGCGGCGACGACCTCCGACGGAAACCTCACGCGCCATGCCGCCACCGGCAGCACCGCCGCCAGCTTGATCTTACCGAGGCCTTCTTCCTTGGCGGGACGCTGGCGCTCGTCGTGTCGTTCTTTCTCAGCCCCGGCCTGAATCCGGCGGCACAACTCGCACGGATGCTCGCCGTCGAAAGTCTGCGCGAGCCCTTGCCCGACGCTGCCGGTCTTCACCGTATAATCGACCGTCATCCGCGCCCACGCGAACGTTTGCAGCGCCACCCACGGCCCGCCGCCGATCACGGCGCACGCCGCGAGGCTGCACGAGAGTAGAAGAACCCGGGCGGCGACACGCACACGTTTGTCTTGAGGCATCCCGGCACCGTGCGCAAGAAAAACCGCGCTCAGTCTTTCGGCACACTTCCCGAAGGCGGCCGGTGCGCGAGCACCTGCCCGATCTGGCGCACGAATTTTTCCCGCTCCGACGGCTTCGGCAAAAACCCTTTCAGACCCTGCCCGAGCATCTGGTTGACCTTCGCCGGCTCCGTGAACCCGCCCGTCAGCACCGCCGCCACCTTCGGGTTGATCGCCTGCATCTCGTCGAAAATCAGGTCGCCGTTCATCCCCGGCATGTTGAAATCGAGCACCACGAGGTCAATCGCCGCCCACAACCGCGCGTAGATCGAAATGGCCTCGAAGGCATCGCGCACGCTCAACACCCGGTAGTCCTCTTCGGTGAGGATGCGTTCGATTTCAGCCAGCGTCACCGGATCGTGGTCGGCGATGAGCACGGCCTCGCGCATCCCGGTCGGGTTGGCCATGTAGATTTGCTGCTGGTTCGTCGGCGGCTGGTAGATCGTCGGCGGCGCGGGCGGCTCGGGTTCGAGCGTTTTGCGGGCCTCTTCCTCGGCGGCCTGCCGGGTAGTTTCCCTCGCCTCGTCGATGGCTTCCTCGATCCGCGCGAGCGCCTTGGAATTGATCAAACGGGCGTCGCGCACGCCAGCGACGATCTGGTCCAGCAAACCCTCAATTTGCGCGTCCTGGCGATTGAGCAGATCGGGGTACTCACGGAAATCGGCCATTCCGCGCAACAGGTCGTCGGTCTGATTGAGCGCGACCTTCAGCCAATCCAATTCCTCGGGTGAGAGCATAGGCAAAAGGGAGAACCGCAAGATAACCGCGCGGTTGCGCGCGCGCTCAAGAAATTTCCAATCCGAAGAAATCCCGGAACACCTGCCGATAGACCTCGTGCTTCATTTCCGGTAGCCAGGCGAGTTTGTAGTTGGCCGGGTCGATCCAGCGCACCGCGCGAAATTCCGGGTGGGGCGTGCGGACGTTGATCCTATCGACCGGGGCGAGCAGACGCAGCCGGAAATAATGCTGTTCCTGCCCGCGATACCCCTGTTTGGTTCGCCCCGGTGGAAAAAGATAACGGTACGGCCCGCGCCGCTCGCCCACCTCGTAATCACCGGCTTCGAGCGAAAGCTCCTCGCGCAGTTCGCGCGGCAGACCCTCTTCCGGGGTTTCGTGTGGGTCGAGCCCGCCCTGCGGAAGTTGCCAGGAATCACGCTGGTCGACCCGCTCGCCGACCAGAATCCGGCCGGCCGGGTCCACGAGGATCGCCGCGACGTTGGGCCGATAGATTTTCGCGTCGGTGGCTTTCACGAAAAACAACCGGCGCGCGAGCGGACCCGGCCGCCTTCTCAACCTTTGGGCAAAGGAGGCGAAGGAACGAGCCTATCGGTCCACCGGCGCGCCGGCAGAAAAAATGAACCAGCGAACGCCTTACTTGGCCTGGACGCTGACGTAGGCGACCTGCTTGGACGGGTCGACCTTGGTCGTGCTGGTGTGGTGGATGCTGCCGCTGGCGGTGCAGCCGACGTTGAGCAGACCGGCGACGGCAACGACGAAGGACAGAGCGATGAGTTTCTTCATGGGAATAGGTGTGTTGATGACTTGTTCTCGGATGGCCCGCCCCGTTGCCGGACTGCGCGAGGGACGGTCGTTGAAAAAGCAATCGTCGCCGCCGAAAGCGCCGGACTTATGCCGCGCGCGGAAAATTGTCAGCCCTTGCCCGCGCCGGGCCGCCCGATGCTGCGGTAATGGAAGCCGAGATGGTTCATCGTCTCGGGGTTGAGCAGGTTGCGCCCGTCGAAGACCATCGGCGAGGCCATTGCTTCCTTGAGGTGCGAGAGGTCCACCTGCGCGAACTCGTGCCATTCCGTGGCGATGACGAGCGCCTCGGCCCCCTGCGCCGCCTCCAGCGCGGAATCGACCAGCTTGGCCTCGGGGATGAGCTTGAAGTTGCGCACGTTGTCCATGCCCTTGGGGTCGTAGGCGGTGACGTGGGCTCCCTCCTTGATGAGTTCGGCGATGAGGTCGATGGACACGGAAGAGCGGATGTCGTCGGTGTCGCCCTTGAAGGTCAGTCCCCAGACGGCGATTTTTTTGTCGCGCAAGATCCAGAGCGTGTCGCGCATGGCCTTGAGGAAGCGTTCGCGCTGGCTCTGGTTGATGCGCTGGACCTCCTTGAGCAGCGTGAAGGGCACGCCGAGCTGTTCGCTGATGGCGATGAAGGCGGCGATGTCCTTCGGAAAACACGAACCGCCGTAGCCCAAGCCGGCATTGAGGAAGTTGCGCCCGATGCGCTTGTCCATGCCGATGCCGTCGGCGACTTTTTCCACGTCCGCGCCGCTGGCCTCGCAGATGGCGCTGACGGCGTTGATGTAGCTGATCTTGAGCGCCAGGAAACTGTTGGCGGCGTGCTTGATGAGTTCGGCCGAGTTGATGTCGGTCACGAGGATCGGCGCCATGAAGGGCTGGTAGAGCTTTTGCATGAGCGCCAGCGCCCGGTCGCTCTTGGAGCCGACGACGATGCGGTCGGGCTTCATGAGGTCGGACACGGCGCAGCCCTCGCGCAGGAACTCGGGGTTGCTGACCACGTCGAACTCCGCGCCCTTCTGGCCGTAGCGTTTGATCGTCTCGGCCACCTTGTCGCCGGTCTTGACGGGCACGGTGCTCTTGTCCACGACCACGCGGTATTGGCCGGGCTTGAGCACGGCGGCGATGTCGCGGGCGACGCGCTCGATGTAGCTCAGGTCCACGCTGCCGTCGGCCTGCGGGGGCGTGGGCACGGCGATGAAGACGACCTCCGAGTGATCCACGCCGTCCTCGGTGCTGTTGGTGAAGCGCAGGCGGCCGGCGGCGACGTTGCGCTGGATAACCTCTTCCAACCCCGGCTCGTAGATCGGGATGTGGCCGGCCTGGAGAGCCTCGATTTTTTGCGGGTTGTTATCGACGCAAACGACGTGGTGGCCCACGTCGGCGAAACACGCCCCGCTGACCAACCCGACGTAGCCGCTGCCAATGATTGAAAGGTCCATGAAGAATTTGAGAGATCGTTGTCCGGTCGCAATGGATGCTAGCAATTCCCGTTCTAATCGATTCCCAACGCCGCGACAACCGTGAAAAAAGTCTCCCGCACCGGGGCAGACGGCTCTTTGACAAACCGGCGGGCCGTGGCTCAATTTGGACGGAAAAGACCAAGCCGCCGGTTTTGTCTTCCCATCTCCCAACCCGCACCGCCATGAAATCCGTCCTGCCTCTGACCGTCTGTCTGCTTACTGTGGCCGTGGCCGGCGTGGCCCGCGCGCAAGCCCCGAAAACGCAGCGCGAACGCATCGGCTACGCCCTCGGGGCGGAGATCGGCCAGACCTTCAAATCGCAGGGGGTGGATTTCGACGTGGCGGCGTTCAACGCCGCGATCCGCGACGCGATGTCCGGCGGCCGTCTGCAGATGACCTCCAGCCAGATTCAGGAGACCATCATGGGCCTGAACAAGAGCAACTCAGTTGGCCCGGCGAAATCTCTGCCGGCGGAATCGACCGGCGCGGATAAGAACAAGCGTGAGGGCGACGCGTTCCTGGCCGCCAACCGCGCCAAACCGGGCGTGCAGGCGTTGCCGAGCGGCTTGCAGTACAAGGTCGTGCGCGACGGGGCCGGCCCGATGCCGAAGACGGGCGACACGGTGGTCGTCAAATATCGCGGCACGACGCTCGCCGGCACGGAGTTCGACAACAGCGAGAAGCACGGCGACGGCACCCTGACGGTAAAAGTCTCGCCCGACGCGGTGATCGCCGGGTGGGTGGAGGCCTTGAAGATGATGCGTCCGGGCGCGAAGTGGCAGCTATACATTCCCTCGACGCTGGCGTACGGCGACCAGGGCGTGGGCACGGACATCGGACCGGGCTCGACGCTGGTTTTCGACGTGGAACTGCTCTCGGTCAAAAAATAGATTCAAGGTAGGGATGGCTCTCCGAGCCGGTCCCTAATTTTGGATTGGAATAACCGTGCCTGTCTTTCGACGTTCTCTTTTTCCCAGAGAATCCAGGGGACGGCTCGGAGAGCCATCCCTACCATGTAGAAATGCCTGCGGCGTAACGCCATCCTGGACATCGGTCCCTTTCCAGGGAAGAAATTGCCTTCCATCCCTTTTTTCCGGCTTCCCGCACCGGCTTGGATCCTTCATCTTCGAGCGGTCGCCACCCCCGTGTTTTGAAGGTCGCCGTCGTCATTCCCCTCCATAACCACGCCCGTTACGTCGGGGCGGCGCTGGAATCCCTGCGGGTGCAAACCCGGCCGCCGGACCGCGTCATCATCATCGACGACGGTTCGACCGACGGCGGCATCACCGCGGTCATCGCCTATTCGGAGGAAACCCCCCCGGAACCCGCCGGCGCGGTCCCACGTGTGCAGACGCGCACCGACGTTCTCCTCCAGGCCCACATCGGGCCGCAGTCCACGATCAACCGCGCGGTCACCCTGGCCGACCACTGCGATTTCGTGGCGATCCTCCATCCCGCCGACAGCTACCACCCCCGCCGCATCGAACGCTGCTTGGAATACCTCCAGGCCCATCCGCAGCACGACCTGGTTTGCACCCGCCTGCGGCTCATGGACGAGGCGGGACGCACGTTGCCCTCCGACGCGCCGCGTGCGCGGTGGTTCTCGGCCGCGTGGAGTTTCCGGCCCGTGTGCGACGACCAGAGCGCGCTCGACCTGCCCGAGTGGCTCGGGTTGGCGAATTTCCCGGGGACGACGAGCAATTTCTTCGCGCGCGCGGATTATCTGCGCTCCCACCCGCTGCTGGGCTACCGGCACACGCACGATTATTACGCGCTGGTACTCGCCGCGCTGGAAAACCGCCTCGGCGTGCTCGACGCCGAATTACTCGACTACCGGGTCCGCGCTGATGACCCGGACGCGCCGACCTCCGACGAACTCGTCCGCGAAACGCTGCGGATCAACGTCGATCTGGCGCGCCTGCTCGCTCCGCGCATCGCCGCCGAGCCGGAATTACGCCGCGCCTTCGCCCGATACCAGCGCGCCGCGTGGAGCAACGTGAGCGCCTTCCGCGCCGACCTGTTCAACCTCCTGCTGGTCGAGGCCCTCGCGCTGCTGCCCGTCGAAGCGGCCGACGCGCTCCTGGCCGAACTCGACGAAACGCGCTTCCCGGAGGTCGGGCAATATCCGAATCGCGCGATCATCAATACCCACGATCCCGCCGCGCCCGCGCTCGGGCCGACGAGCGGGCTGGCGGATAAATTCTACGGGCTCAAGGCGCAGCTTTCCGCCGTGCGCTCGGGCGCGCGGCCCTGGGCGGAATACCGGCAGATCCAGGCGGTGTTGCTGGAATCGCGTTGGTTCGCATTGGGCCGCGTGTTGGGCCTGACGCGCCCGGTTAATCGCGCGGGTGGCAGAAACGCCCCGGAAAAACTCGCCCTGCTGCGCGAACGCCTCTCGACCTCGCGTTGGCTGTGGCTAGGCAACTGGCTCGGTTCATCCTCGGCGCGACGGTTGCTGGCCATGGGCGCGGCCATCGCCGACGAGGCGTGAGGGCGGAGGAAGATTGCGAGATGGGGGATCTCGGTTCTGGGAAGGGTTGATTGCGTACTGGTCTCTTCGTAGCGCCAAAGGCGCGGCGTCATCAAAGCCTACGGCAACGCCCTGGGTACGCGCAGATCATTTCCCAAAGCCCCGGTAGCAACGGTGTTTAAGAGCAAGGGATAAAATCGGGATTTTGCAGGAGGGTGTTGAGGGGGCAAAGCAGTTTTCTAGCGGTGGCGATGAGGGCAACCTCGAAGGGTTTGCCCGTCGTGCGCAGACGCTGGTAGAAGGTTTGGAGGATAGGATTTGCGCGGCAGGCGTTGCACGCGGCCATAAAGAGAGCCGAGCGCACACTCGCCCGCCCCCCCCGGGCGATGTCACGCCCCTGGCGCGGGTCGGTGATTGCAAGCGCGGCTCGACGCGCTGGCTGCTCAATCAGCTAACAACCTGCCCCGCCATCATGTCGGTTCATAACAAGCTCCAGGCTTTCATGACGCCGCGCCGTTGGCGCTCCGGAGCAAAACGAGTCACAACCTGCAACCGTCAATCCGCCTCAAATCGCATGGTCGGCCGGCAGGTCCACACCGCTCCAAGCTTTTTGCGCGGACCACGGCACGGCCTCGCCGCTCCAGAACGGATCGTCCGCCGCCAGCCCCAACGGCAGCAGCGCGCCACTGCACAGATACAGGCTGCCCGTCGAGATGTACGTCTCGCCGAGGTGCGGCTGGTGGCCGGCCAAACCGATCCGCAACCCGCCCTTTTCATCGAACGTGCCCGATGGTTCCAGCGTGCGCCGCAACACCGCCGTCAACGCGCAGCGTACCTGCGCGGGCGGTAGTTCCTTGGGCAACGTCTCGCCCAGTGCCACCGCCGCGAGCGTCTGGAACGCCCCGGCGCGATACGTGATCGAGCGACCCGTCACGGGGTAACTCCCATCCGGCGCGATGAGGCGTTCCTGCACGGCGGCGTAGCGCGTCGCGCGGCGCGCTTGCTCGGCGGCGAAAGCGCGCCATTCCTCGTCCCCGCCCACCACCGCCACGAGGTTGTCCTGTACGCGTGCGTCGAGTTTTTCCCACAGCTCGCGCGGCGCGCGCAACAGCGCCACGCGAGGAACGCCGCGTCCACGAGCGGTTGCTGGCCTTCGGAGAAATTCAGACGGTCGGGCGAGGCGGGGTCGGTGGCGGCGTCGATGGACAGGCGCGCCAGTTCGGCGAAGTGCGCGCGCTGGAGCCCCTCGGCATCGGTGCCGCCGCCGAGTTCCAGCCACGGCGCGAGGCCCATGAGCAAGCGCCCGAGGGCTTCGAGGTGGGAAAAATGCTCGCGGTTGGCCGCCCCCGGCGCGGGCTCGACGGGCATCGCGGCCTTGAGGCGGCGGGCGGCGAGATTTTCGAGCACGGGCGTGGCGAGTTTCTCGGCCACGCCGACCCAATAGCGGCGGTCTTCGTTCATGGGGTGGAAAGGAATCGTTTCTTGCGCGCACATTTTCACGTTCCGGCGGCCGGGCGCAACCCGGAACGCTCACGTCGCGGCAACACGTCTCCATGAGCTTGCCAGGCCGTGTACCTTGGACATCGCCCTCGCGGCATCGCCGACGCCCTTATCGTCTAATTCCGTCCAAATTCCCGATTTCCACCATGCTCCGCTACGACAGTTACACCCGCGACCGCATCCGCCAGTTGATCGAACGCCTGCGCGCCAAAATCTACCCGGAGGCGTGCCCGGCCGTCGAGCTGCTTGTCAGCGCGCCAACCGGGCGTATCACGCGCGAGGAGGCGCAGGGTTTATCGTACCGGCCGGCGGCGTTGGGCGAACAGTTCGGCCCGTTGTGGACGAC
Source organism: uncultured Verrucomicrobiota bacterium (assembly GCA_937873255.1). GTDB lineage: Bacteria > Verrucomicrobiota > Verrucomicrobiia > Chthoniobacterales > SZAS-18 > CAHJWO01. The sequence goes on from CALMVM010000239.1 coordinate 9,928, forward strand.
GTTCTGGTTCAAGGTCAAAGCCACGGTCCCGCCCGCGTGGCGCGGCGCGACGGTGGACCTGCTCTGGTCGTCGCACTCCGAGGCGACGCTGTGGGTGGACGGCCAGCCGCGCCAGGGCCTCAACTACGAACCGACCAGCGGCGACCGCAGCGTGCGCCCCGACGCGCGGATGCTGGAAAGCGCGGCCGGCGGCGAAACGCTGGAATTCGAGATCGAGATGGCGTGCAACTGGGTGTTCGGCTACGGACAGGGTTGGGAGGACAATCCTTACCAGACCGTCAGCCGCTTCGTGCTGGACCGTTGCGACCTCGCGCGGTTCGACGCCGAGGCGTGGGAATTATACCAGGACCTGGACGTTCTCCAGAAGCTGGAAGCCGAGGCCGTCACCGGCCAGAAGGACCTCGACGGCGCGTGGGCGGGCACGCTCCTGCACGAACTCAACCGTGTCGCCAATTTGCTCGATCCCGACGACCGCGCCACCTGGCCGGCGGCCAGGGAAATCGCCCGCGCGCTCTACGAGTTCCACAACGCCAGCCGCGTGCACGAACTGAGCGCCATCGGCCACGCGCACATCGACACCGCCTGGCTCTGGCCGCTGGCCGAGACGTACCGCAAGTGCGTGCGCTCGTTCTCCTCGCAGCTGGCCTACATGGAGCGTTACCCGGAGTTCCGCTTTTCCTGTTCGCAGGCGCAGCAGTACGCGTGGATGAAGAACGGCCAGCCGGGTCTCTACGCGCGGATCAAGGACCGCGTGCAGACCGGCCAGTGGGTGCCGGTGGGCGGCACGTGGATCGAGCCCGACTGCAACCTGCCCAGCGGCGAGGCATTGGCACGGCAGTTCCTCCACGGGCAGCGGTTTTTCAAGGCGGAGTTCGGGCAATACTGCCGCGAGTTCTGGAACCCGGACGTGTTCGGCTACAACGGGCAGCTCCCGCAGATCATGCGCCAGAGCGGCATCAAGCGCTTCCTCACCCAGAAACTCTCGTGGAACCGCTTCAACAAGCCCGAGCACCACACGTTCACCTGGCAGGGCATCGACGGCAGCGAGGTGCTGACCCATTTCCCGCCCGCCGACACCTACAACGCCCTGACGATGCAGGGTGAAAAAAACGAGCTGACCCAATTGCGCAACAACGCGCGCCAGTACAAGGACCACGTCCGCTCGCGCCACAGCCTGATGCTTTTCGGTTACGGCGACGGCGGCGGCGGGCCGACCCCGCGCATGTTGGAAGTCTTCCGCCGTGTGGGCGACCTGCAGGGAGTCCCGCGCACGGCGCAACGCTCCAGCGACGAGTTTTTCACCCTGCTGGAAGCGGACGCGAGCGTGCTGCCGGTGATGGTGGGCGAACTGTATTTCGAGTACCACCGCGGCACGTACACGACGCAGGCCGCCGTCAAGAATGGCAACCGCAAGGGCGAATGGGCGCTGCACGACGCGGAGTTCCTCTGCACGCTGGCCGCGCGGCTGCGGGGCGCGGAGTATCCGCGCGCGGAGTTGGCCCGGACATGGGAAATCCTGCTGCTCAACCAGTTCCACGACATCCTGCCGGGTTCGTCCATCCGCGAGGTCTACGAGGACGCCGCGCGCGATCACGCCGCGATCCTGGAGACGTGCATCCGGCTGCAATCGGAAGCCCTGCAAACGCTCGCGGGCGACGGCGGCGCGGCGCAAACGCCCGTCAACACGCTCGGCTTCGCCCGTCGCGAGATCGTGGCGGATGGACAGGGAACGCTCGTCTGCGTGGAAGCGCCCGCGTACGGCGTCGGCAGCATCGTCGAGGCCGGCAACCGCGTGAGCGTGAGCGACGACGGCGAGCGGATCACCCTGGAAAACGGGTTCCTGCGCGCGGTGTTGTCCAGGGATGGGTCGCTGCTCAGCCTCGTCGAAAAAACCGGCGGCCGGGAGGCGATGGCCGCGCCCGGCAACCGCTTCGATCTTTACGACGACCGGCCGACGGCCTTCGACGCGTGGGACGTGGACCCGTATTACCTGGAAACCCGCCAGGAATGCGCCGGGGCGAGCGCGTGCGAGGTCGTCCTGCAAACGCCGTTGCGCGCGGAGGTGCGTTTCGAGCGGGCGGTCGGCGCGGCGAGCCGGCTGGAACAACGCGTGCGTCTGGACGCGGGCGCGCGGCGGCTGGAATTCCACACCGTCGTGGACTGGCAGGAGGCGCACAAATTTTTGAAGGTGGCTTTCCCGCTGGCCGTGCGCGCGATGAATGCCACCTATGAGATGCAGTTCGGCTGCGTGGAACGGCCCACGCATCACACCAATTCCTTCGATCTGGCGAAGTTCGAGGTGCCCGGCCACAAGTGGGCCGACCTGGGCGAACACGGCTTCGGCGTGGCGCTGTTGAGCGAGAGCAAATACGGCTTCCACACGCTCGGCGGCACGATGCACCTGAGCCTTCTTCGCGCGAGCAAATATCCCGATCCGCAGGCCGACATGGGGCGGCACGAGTTTGCCTACGCGCTCCTGCCGCACGCGGGAAGCTGGCAGGAGGCGGGCGTCGCCGCCGAGGCGCACCGCTTCAACGCGCCCCTGCTCTGGACCGCCGGCGGCAGCGGGATGCCCGCCGGTTCGCTGGCGGGTTGCGACGACGCGAACCTCGTGCTGGACACGATCAAGCTGGCCGAGGATTCGGACGCGGTCGTGCTGCGATTCTACGAATGCCACGGTGGCAGCGGGGTAGCCCACGCGCGGGTCGGCTGGCCGGTGGGCCGGGCCGTGTACTGCGATTTCCTGGAAGAGGACGGCAACGCGGTCACGGTCGCGTCCGACGGCAGCCTGGAGATTCCTTATCGGCCCTTTCAGATCATCACCGTGAAGGTGTCCTGAAACTTCCGCTGCGGGCGGATGCCGAGGCACGCCGCTTTTCGTGGTGGTTGAGCCGCACCGGCCTGCTCGCGGGGCCGCTTTTAACTCTGTCATCCTGAGGCGAGTGGGGTGCACACAAAGACGCGACCGCTGGCCGCCCGGCGCAGGGAATTTTCGTCTGGCCGCTTGCCCGGTGGGACGCAAATCGCTAGGTTGGAGAACCTAAACCCCCCGCGAGTGTGTTCCCGGCCGCCCGCGCGCGCCTTTTGTTTCAATGGCAGGTCATCCGATTGATTCGTTTCCCGGCTACCGCTTTTTCCGGCGTGGGAACGGCACTCCCTGGCTAGCGTGGCGCGGCACCCTCGGGCCGGTCTACAAGGCGGAGGAAATCGCCTCCGGCCTTCTCTGCGCGTTGACGGTGCTTCCCCGCGCCCTGTTCCCCGACTCCTCCGCCGCCGATCATGCCTGGCACGAGATCGAGCGGCTGCGCGGCCTGCGCCACCCGAACTTCGTCCGACCCCTGGCCCTCGTGCACGACCCGCGCGGGGACAGCATCCTCGTCTCGGAATGGGTAAACGGCTGGCCGCTGGAAGAATGGTTGCGCCGGCGTCAGTCGTTGAACCGCTCGGACCTGTTGGCCGTACTGCGCCAGGCGGCGACCGCCAACGAGTTCGCCGCCCGCCACCGTTTCCCGGGGATCGAATTGGGCACCGATCAGATCTATCTGCAAACCGCCGCTCCTCCTTCCGGCGAGGACCCGCCGCCCGACGGCCCGCTCGCCGGCCAGGCGGGGCTGGTGGTGAAATTCACGGCGCTGCCCATCGCGCCGTCGGTTCGTCCCCGGGCGGACGCGGGGGAGACGACCGACCCGGCGGCCGATCCGGGCGGGCGCGGCCTGTCGGCGGCGGGCGATTCGCTCCTGCCGCTCTTGTACGAACTCCTCGGGCGACCCGCGCGTGGGTTGCGCGGCATGCCGACGCGGTTTTCGCCCTTCTCGGGCCTGAACGAGGCGGCCAACGCCCTCCTGCGCGCCGAGGCCGACGAACCGCGCCACGGACCGGGCAGCAGCGAGGCGTTTTTCGCGGCGCTCGCACGCGCGCTCGGCGTGGACCCGGCCGCCGTGCCGGGAGCACCACCGTTGCCGGACGAATCGCCGGCAGACGACGCGGGCCCCGCGCCCCCGCCCGCGTCGAGACCCGTCACGCTGACCCCCGAAGCGCGCGCGACCGGCCGGGGCCAGGTGGAATTTTCCGAGGCGGTCACCCGGGTCTGGCGTCACGCGGCGTCGGTCGCGGCCGAGGGCGGCTGCCGTTGGATCGAGACGGCGCATTTCATCACCGCCCTTTGCCAACTCGACTCCCTGGCGCAACGCCGACCCCATCGGCCCGATGTCGCGCGCGAGGGGGCCGCGCTCGCGGAAGTGCTCGGCCGGTTCGGGCTGACGGTCGGCGGGATGCGCCGGGCCGCGCAACGTCTGTTGGACGAACATCCCCCGGAACGCGTCGTCGGCGAACGCGCGCGCATCAGCCGTTCGCTGGCGACCAAGGCGGCCTTCGCACGCGCGGTCGGGGACGTGGACAACGCCGGGCTGACGCCGTCGGTCGTCAACAGCCTGCACCTCCTCGCCGCGATCCTCGCGCGGGCGGAGCCGCCGTTCGCCGGCGCGCTGTGCGCGGGTCGGGTCGAGTCCGGGAATCTGCAACGGGAATTGCTCGCCGCCGCCGGGGTGGTTTGATCCAGGCGTAAAATACTTTGAAGGAGAGTTTTTGCGACGAAGAGATGCCCGGAGGGGCCGGGAGTGGCGAGCGCACGAGGCGGGTTGCTGCCAAGATGCGCCTGGCAAGCGATTGGCTTCCGGTGTAATAACCGACCGTTTCTCCTTCCCTCCCGGACGAATACGAGTCCCAATGAAAGTTTGTCGTTACCAAGAGGGAAAAGCGGCTTGAGAGCGCGTTTGAAAGACGTGGCGTTGCGGGCCGGGGTGGCGGTGAACACGGCCTCGACGATCCTCAACCGGCGGCCCAACTCGTGGGCGAGCAAGGAAACGAGCGCGCGGGTCTTCGCGGCGGCGGCGGAGCTGGGCTACGAGCCGAGCCGGGCGGCGGTGGCGTTGCGCATGGGCAAGTTCAACACGGTCGGGCTCATCGTGCCCGACCTGCAAAACCCCTTCTACGCGACGCTGGCCGAGACCTTGGAAACCGCGATTGGCCTGCACGGCTACGACCTGATCCTGGAGAGCAGCCACGCGGACGTGCGCCGGGAGGCCGACCACCTGCGCTCGATCACCAACCGGCAGGTCGATGGCCTCGTGTGCGTGCTCATCGATTACGAACGCAACCGCGCCACCCTGCAGGAATACCGCGAGCGTGGCAAGCCCGTGGTTTCCCTGCACGAGACGGGCATCGCCGACCTGCCCGTGGACGCGGTGACGGTCGATTTCCGCGCCGGCACGACCCAGGCCGTGCAATACCTCATCGGCTTGGGCCACCGCCGGATCGCTTTCCTGTTGGCGGTGTGCGAGGGCCAGCGCGAGGGCGAGCGGCCGGAGGTGTTCCGCAAGCTGGTGAAGGAGTGCGGGTTCCGGCCGGAGGATGTCAGTTTCGTGCGTTGCGACCACACGATTGCGAGCGCCCGCACGGCGACGAGCCAGCTTCTCGGTCGTTCGCCGGGCCAGCGGCCCACCGCCGTGCTCGCGCACAACGATGTGGCGGCCATCGGCGCGATCCGAGGGGCGCTGGACCTCGGGTTGAAGGTGCCTGCGGACGTGTCGGTCATCGGCGTGGACCACACGCCCATCGGCCAGCATCTCACCACGGCGCTGACCACCGTCGAACAGCCCGTCGAACGCATGCTGGCCGAAGCCGTCAGCCTGTTGCTGCGTCGCATGGAAGACCCGCGTTACGCCGAGACCCAGCGGCGGACATTTTCCACCCGGCTCATCATCGGCGAGAGCACCGCGCCGCCGCAGCCAAGGACGGGAAATGTTCCCTAAGAATCGTTCTTCTGACGCCCCGCTTTCCCGTCGGGAAAGAGACTGACGGCGGAGAGGTCAAGAATCGATACGCATACCGCCAGAAGAGCGTCCGGCCACTCTTGTTGTCCTCCGTGAAAATAACGAACTCGCGCTGCGAATATTTCTCCAACCCGTTGGGAATCGATTCCCCGCGCCCCCGTCTGAGTTGGGAGTTGCAAGCCGACCGGCGCGGCGTCCGGCAAACGGCCTACCGGGTGCGCGCCGCCCGCGACGCGGCGGCCCTCGCGGCGGGCGAATCCGATCTGTGGGACAGCGGTTGGGTGAAATCGGCGCGGTCGGTCCACGTCGAATACGGCGGCGAGGTGCTGCGTTCGCGCCAGCGCGTCTGGTGGCAGGTGGAGATCCGCGACGACCGGGCGGCCGTTGCCCGCAGCGAACCCGCGTTCTGGGAAATGGGCCTCCTCGACGCCGCCGATTGGCAGGCGGCGTGGATCGGCTCCGCGCTCGCGGGCACGGCCGATTCGCCGACGCCCTGTCCGTATTTGCGTCGCGCCGTCGAACTCCCCCGCGCGGTGCGCGCCGCGCGCCTGTACGTCACGGCGCTCGGGTTGTACGAATTTTCGATCAACGGCCGGCGCGTC
>CALMVM010000239.1:16370-18223 GCA_937873255.1 uncultured Verrucomicrobiota bacterium
GTCCAACCAGGCCGCAACAGGTCACGGTCGACGCGCCGGCTGGCGTACGACACCTACGACGTGACCGCCCTGCTGCAACCCGGCGCGAACGTTCTTGCTGCGATCCTCGCCGACGGTTGGTATTGCGGACACGTCGCACACCTGCCCCGCCAGCAATACGGTGACCGTCCGAAGTTACTGGCGCAAGTGGCCATCGAGTACGACGACGGCACGACCGAGACGATCCCGACCGACGCCGCCTGGAAGACCGACACCGGCCCGTTGCGGCGCGCCGATCTCCTGATGGGCGAATTCTACGACGCCCTGTTGGAACAACCCGGCTGGGACGCGCCCGGCCACGACGACCGCTGGTGGAAGCCGGTGGAAACGTTCCCCGCCCCGGAAAGCGTCCAGCTCGTCGCCCGCCGCGGCCCGCCCGTGCGCGCGACGCAGGAACTCACCCCCGCCGCCGCGCCGACCCCGTGCAACGACCTGCCCGAGGGCTATCGTGGCTTCCTCTATGACCTGCGCGAGAACATGGTCGGCGTCGTCCGCCTGCGCTTGCGCGGCCCGCGCGGCCAGACCGTGCGCCTGCGCTACGGCGAACGCCTCGACGCCGACGGCTCGCTCTACACCGCCAACCTGCGCAAGGCCCGTGCGACCGATCATTACACGCTCAAGGGCGGGGGCGAGGAAACGTACGAGGGGCGTTTCACGTTCCACGGGTTCCAGTACGTCGAGGTCGCCACGGCGCACGGGACGTTGGAGGCCGCGCCGGAAGTCACCGGGATCGTCTGGCACTCCGACACGCCGCCGACGGGCGAATTTTCCTGTTCCGACCCGCTCGTGAGCCAGCTCCAACGCAACATCCAGCGCAGCCAGCGCGGCAATTTCCTGGAGGTGCCCACCGATTGCCCGCAGCGCGACGAACGCCTCGGCTGGACCGGCGACGCGCAGGCGTTCGTGGGCACGGCGGCGTTCAATATGGACGTGGCCGCGTTTTTCACCAAGTGGCAGGACGACCTCGCCGACGCGCAAAAGCCCAACGGCGCGATTCCCCCGCTCGTGCCCCACTGCTGTCTCGGGTCGGACGGCGGGCCGGCCTGGGCGGACGCCGTGCTCATCTGTCCGTGGACGATGTACCGCGTGTACGGCGACAAGGAGATTTTGCGCGGGCATTACGGGACGTTCGAGCGGTTCATGGATTATCTCGTCGCCACGAGCCCGGACCGGCTGCGTTGCGGGCGGTCGCACTCGGGCCCGGAGGCGTGGTCGGAGTTGAACGAAACCGACGGCCGGGCGTGCTTCGGCGACTGGCTGGCGCTCGACGGCAGCCCGAATTCGTTCGGCGGCACGGTCAAGGGACTGATCGGCACGGCGTTTTTTTCACACAGCGCGCTGCTGCTCGCGCGGATCGCCGCCGTTCTCGGCAGGAAGGCGGACGCCCGCAAGTACCGGCAACTGGCCGGCGAGGTGCGCGCGGCGTTCAACCGCGCGTACGTCGGGCCGGACGGCCTCGTCCTCCCCGAGGCGCGCACGCAGACCGCGCACGTGCTGGCGCTGAGTTTCGACCTGTTGCCGGAGAGCGCGCGCGAAGGGGCGGCGGCGGCGCTCGTGGCGGACATCGCCGCGCGGGGCAACCACCTCTCGACCGGCTTCGTGGGCAGGCCGTACATCGCGCACGTGCTCACGGGCGCGGGCCGGGCGGACGTGGCGTTCGCGCTGCTGCACCAGAAAAGCTGGCCGTCGTGGCTGTACGCGGTCACGCAGGGAGCCACGAGCATCTGGGAACGTTGGGACGGCTGGACGCAGGAAAAAGGCTTCCAGTCGGTCGGCATGAATTCCTTCAATCACTACGCCTACGGAGCGATTGG
>CALMVM010000240.1:0-364 GCA_937873255.1 uncultured Verrucomicrobiota bacterium
AAACACGCCTCGGGCTAACTCTCCCTGTGGCTCGGAAAAGTGGGTCTCGTCACCGGCCAGCCCGAGGAAAGGCGGAAAGAACAACAGCGACAACGCCGCGCAGGCGTAACCCCCAATCATCAATCCCTTGGATGAAGGCGCAGTCTGGTCACTCGTGTCAGGCGAGGACCATCCGGCAGTTCGCACCGGCGGCGGGGCGGGTTGCGGATTGCGGCCGTGGCCGTGAACCACGCCGGCGATAGAACCCAGTGGTTGCCATTCGTCCAAGCCTTCGTACCAGGCGAGATCGGAAGGTCCAAACGCGTGTGCCGAGAGTTGGCGGTTGATTTCCTCCACCGGGTAGGGACCGAGTTGCTGACCATCT
>CALMVM010000240.1:374-10938 GCA_937873255.1 uncultured Verrucomicrobiota bacterium
GGGCAGGAGCTGATTCCGCAGCAACCGGAGCGGCGGGACGACGTGAATACGATTTGTTCGCCGGTTTCTGAACGGGCTTTTGCACCGACTTGTTCTCTTTGGGCAACTGCTTGACCACCCAGAACACGGCGCGGATGGCGAGGATGAGAGCAATCCAACGAAAATTCCAATACCACGGATGCTGCGGAGGTTGGTACGGAGGGATATTGAACTGTCCAAGGGAATGGACGAGCCGCCCTAAATCAGACCCGATCTGCATGCCGTCATTCATACAGGACGACTCATTTATCGGTCAATGAAATACCGTAAATTGGAGTATCCTTTTGTGGGGTGAAAGCTGGCGGCCATGGAGCCGTATCGCTTTTCGAAGACGATCTACAGCCCCATCCACGAACAGATGCTCGACCTGCTGTTGGCCGCCAGGAAGAAGGCGGGGCTGACACAGGTTGAAGCGGCGGCACTACTCGGCTGCCGTCAGACGTTTCTGAGCAAGATCGAGCGGGGTGAGCGTCGGGTCGACGTGGTCGAGTTCATCGTGATCTGTCGTGCGTACAAAGCCGATCCTTCCGGGATCATCAAAACGCTTTCCAGGCACCAATCGCTTTCCCCGAGAGGGAAACGAGCCTCATAAAAATTCGCCCTGTTTTTGTGATTTCGGTTGGCGGATATTTTGTCTCAGTCGCCCTCGCAGCCGCTCCGCTGCCTTGGGAGCGAAGTCCCGGGCGTTGTTGTTAAAGACGACATGAACCTCGTCGGCTTCGGAGGCCAAGTGGCGCGCACGCTCGGCAACTTCTCCGAGTTCATCATCGGAATAGTCGTAATTGAACCGCTCGGCCACGGTTTTGCCCGTCAGGTATGCCTTCGGATCGCGCCCGTGCAGACGCAGGTACGCCAGCCGGGGATCGGTAATCGCGTCCACGGCGGGCATGATGGTGAAGTGTTTCGCATCAGCCGGTGGACCATCGATGCTGGCGAGTGTGACACACTGTTCCTTCAAAAAGGCAATGGTTTCGTCCCGGTGTCGCGTGTTGAGCCAATCGTGGTGGCGCAATTCAAGCACGATTCTGCGAGCATGCTTTCCCCGACCTCTCAATTGCCGCAGGAGAGATTCGAGCGCCGTCAGGTCTGTGGTGCGCGGGGCAAACCCGGGCGTCATCTGTAGGAGCAGAGCGCCAAGTTGGCCCGCCGCTTCCAGCGGGGCCAGAGCTTCAAGGAACCGGCCGGCCACTTCCTCTTCGAGCGTGGGTGTGAGGATCACGTTGCCCCGGTCGGTCGTCTCCACCTGATCCTGCAAATCCTTGGGCAGCGCGTCGGCCTTCGTCGCGTGGCGCGAAAGCAGGCGGTGACACTTCGCATCGAAGAGAAATCCCTCCGGCGTCTCGCGCACCCACTTCTCGCACATCTTCGCCGCCGGGATGGCGTAGAACGAACTGTTCAACTCGACGTAATCGAAGTGTTGCGCGTAGAACGCCAATCGTTGCCCCGCCGCCAATCCTTTAGGATACCACCCGGCCTTGACGAACTCGGGCTCGCTCCACGACGCCGTGCCCACCCGGATGGCAGCGGTCGGGTGCGAGTGGCTCATGCGATGGATTTACGCCCGAGCGGTGAGCGTTTCCAGGTCACCCACGGTGAGTTCCAATTCACGGCGCAACGGCGTGCTGCCGTACGCCAAGAACGCATCGCACAATGCCCGGTAGTACCAGAGCGTGCCTTCCCTGCCGCCGTTGAAGCGCGACCACAGGGCGTTCCCCACTTCACGGAAGTCTGCAGGATGGTCCGGGCATTATAGAGCTTGTCCGAAGCGGAAACGAGCAGCACGGAAGGCAGTGCCCCGGCGAGGTGGGCGATGTACCGCTCCTTGCGCTCGCGCCACGGCGGCTTGGGGACGGTTTCGGCGTCCGTGCAGCCTTCAATGATAGCCAGCACCTTGTCGCCGAACTCGGCACGAAGGTGCGCCCGCAGCTTGTCCGCCCCGCCGAAGCTCTCGGCCTGATCCTCGATGCTGTCGTGCAACAACGCGGCGATGAACTCGTCCTCGTCCGCACCGTGTTCCAGCGCGATGCTGCACACGCCGAGCAGGTGCCCGATGTAGGGCAACTCGCCACCCTTGCGGAACTGATGACGATACAACCGCACGGCAAAGGCGAGCGCGTTCTCGAAGCGTGTGGTGATCTTCATGGTCGGATCTTCGCGGAGCGAGTACTCACTTGCACCAGTCTGAACTTATCGCCGTGGGAACAGGGATGCCAGCCGCATCTGATCGCCGGAAGCGGCCGGGTGAATCGATCTCCCGTGCCTTCAACCCTCGAACCAGCGGAACATGCACGGCTTGGACAAACGGTGGCGGCCAAATGCATCCGCCAACCGCCTTGCCACCACGCAAGAACGGATGGACTCACCTTGCCGGGGTTTCTGATCCTCGCCGTGAAGGGGCCACCGTTCCTGCCATGCTCGGAGCAGGAACTCGATGAGCTTCCGGGTCTGTGCGATCCCGATGCCATCGGCTCCTTCTGGGAGCAAGCGAGGCCAGCCGGGATGCATGGCGAGCGATCCGGTCTGAGCTTGAACGGCGGCTGCCCCAGCCGGTGACAGAACCGCCGCCGGATCAACCCGGCTGGCGTGCAGGTCACAGACAACGGCCAGCGAGGCCGGGGACAGTTCACCGCGCGAGAACGCCGCGCCCGCGCAGGAAACGATGTCGCCGTCGTAGTCGTAGTCGTAGTCGCCCTTGTCGATCTTGACGCTGCACGTCGTCAACCCCTTCTCGTCAAGCAGGCCGTAGAAGAAGCCGAAGGGATCGTCGCTCAGCGCCATGGTCGCCCGCACGGTCTTCGTCGCCAGGATCGTATCCACGGCACGGTGGCGCGACTCGTCCAGCGCCCATTCCACGAGGAAATCTTTGGTGGACTTCCACTGCTGCCAGCCGGGATACGCCTCCTCGAAGACGGGCCAGCGCATCGCCAGTGCCGGGTCAAGGACGGTCCTGTCAAAAAGGACGTACTCGTGGATGTTTGGCATTGGTGACCCCCTTCATGAAATCAAACGCCGCAAGTAGCGCAAGGCCTCTTGTGCCTCGGCCAAAGTGCGGAATTTTACGCCACACTCCGAGCTTTTCCTCTGCCGAAGCCTGCGACATAGATTGTCCCGCATGACGCTACACGAACGCCTGCGATTATTGCGTGAAGAGATGGGCATGTCGCAAAAGGAGATTGCTGCGCAGGGGTTTGTATCGGCTTCAGAATGGGCAAAGCTGGAAGGTGGTCAGCGCTCGCCCAGCGACAAAACGCTCATGCGTCTGGTCAGTTGGTTGATCAGGGAAAAGCATCTCAGCATGAACAGAGCGCCGAGAGTTTTGGAGGAACTGCTCACGCTCAAACATTTGAGCAACAGCTCGGCGTTTGTCCGTCGCCTCGTACGCAACTATGCCGAAGATCTGTTCGAAGGCACATCTCTGCGCTTGGCCGAAGATCCCGCCGTCTACCGGCCGAAATCCCGTCGAAAGCCGACGCAGCCAAAGACGGCGCAACCAAATGTGAGCGGGCTTCAGAAATGAATGTGCTAATCATTGGAGGCTCGCTTTCCGGCCTCACCCTTGCGTTGGCGTGCGCCCATCGCGGGATAACCGCCTGCGTCCTAGAACAATCGGACGGCCCACGGCGTCGTGGCGGGACTTTGGGCGTGAATCGGGGACTGCTGATGAAAGTCATCGGAAAAGGCGCACGTCACAATGATGCGGGTCGCTTTTTTCCCGTCTTGGCTGGCAGGCGCATGGCGGTTGCTTGGCAGAACCTTTACGGTTGGCTACACGCCGAGGCGAGGTGCCACCCAGCCGTTACCCTTGAAGCCGGGGTATCGGTGGTGGAGATCAACCAAGATAGGGACGGCGTGACCGCAGTCGCCGCCGATGGCCGACAGTTCTGGTCAGATCTGATTGTCGGTGCCGACGGGTACCAGAGTTTCGTTCGCAAGGTAATCAATCCCGGTGAGGCTGAGGCCGCGTACGCGGGATACTTGCTCTGGCGGGGCCTAGTCGATGAGACGGAACTGCCTCTGGATCGTCTTCCGGGTGACCACGAGGAGGTCGTGCTGGTCAACAAGGCAGGACACCGCTTGGTCGCCTACGCGGTTGCTGGCCCGAATGGCTCGCTGGTGGCGGGCGAACGCCTGCTCAGTTTCACCTGGTACGACGGTGGACACAGTGACCTTCTTCGCACGTCGGGTTGTGTCAGTGGTTCGGGTTACGTTCTCCGCACCTTGGCCGAGGAAAACATCCACGCCGAGGCAAGCGACAAGCTCTGCGAATTGGCCCGCCGCATCTGGCCGGCCCCCTGGCGCTCAGTCATCATCCACGCGTTTGAACGTCGTCAGGCTTTTGCTACGCCGGTGGCTGAATATCTTCCGCGGCATCTGGTTCACGGCCGTCTGGCGATGATCGGCGATGCTGCCCATGTCGTTTCGCCGGTCATGGGCAAAGGCTTTCTCAGTGGCATCGGTGACGCAGCTACTCTGGTAGAATGCCTCGTTCGCTACGCTGGCGACTCAGGTCGAGCGGTCCCGGCGGCACTTGCTGCCTATGAGCACCGACGACTGCCGGAGGCACATGCGCTAGTATCAACTTCACAGCAGTGGAGCCGGGATTTTGTTGGAGCATGGACTTCCGCCGCCCAACGACCTCGACCAAAAGCCGAGGTGTAAGGCACGAGAAATTAATTCGTCGGTTCGCCGATGAAACTGCGTACACGCCGCCATGACCCTCAGTGCAAGCCAGTTTTAGGTTGCTGGATGCGCAGGGGGCGTGTGCATGAAAAAATCACTCCCTACACCGGCTGTCCAAGATCAGGTCTTTTTGCCGTGCGAAAGTAAACGCCGTGGTGCTGCCAAGCCCCCACGGTTCGTCACACGCTTGGCTCCGACGCTTTTAGGAAAATCCCGGGCGGTCAGCTACATTCCAGGCGAAAAGCCCCGCAAAGAACCATCTGTCCTCCCCCGGCTCTTCATCCGGGGGCCCAACGGCGGCAGCATCAAGCTGGACTTAGGTGGGGTGGGCATAGGCTTCTCCAAGGCCGCCTTCGCGCATTTAGTGGCCGACCACTCTCTTCTGTCGCTGCATGTCTGCCCGGGAGACATCGCTTTGATCGAACCGGCCGTCCGGCGTGTCCACAACGGAAATCTGATGCTGTTGGAGATCAATGGTCAGCCGGTGATCCGGCGGCTTCGAAGGGAGAAACGTCTCTGGATGCTGGATTTGGTGGGCAGGGGCTCGGATGGATCGATTCCGTTCGCCGAGTTGGGAATCCAAGGCGTGGTAATTGGGTTCGTGCGCTTGTTCAACGAAATCAGGCCCGTCAGGTACGAGGGCACCGATGCGAACTTCAGCATGGGGTTTGAGGTTCCAGTCCCACCAAAAAAAAGATGGAAGCAGGCAGCATTTCTGGAAAATCCTTGCAGTCGCGTACGTCTAGCTCGGGGCGGGGCCGACCTCGGGCACCTCTTTTCTGTGAATGAACTCGGCGAGGAGAAGACAATACACGATCATGGCAGCAGGCCCGCAGGGTCAAAAGTACTGCAACCGGTGGCCATGACCTCGGTGTCTTCCTGTGCCACGGATCAGGACGCAGACAGCGCAGGCAAAGGGGGGAACAAACGTAGGAGTGGGCGTGCTAGGCAGCAGGAAAAGTTGCCGCCCGCTGATTCGCTCGATACCCTTCTGCGGGAGCGGGAACGTCTCAAGAGAGAAAACCTACGACTCCTCAGAGCAAATAACCGGTTGATCCGCCAAATGCTCGCCGACGATCAGGCCGCTTTGAGCCGCAAGCATATACCTCCTGCGGCATCGCACACCGACTCACCGGCCACTACAGATCTATCTACCCCGGCGTCCGGCCCGATAGGCGCTGAAGGTGCTCCAGTTCAGCGTCGATCTCGCTCTTCGAAGTGACGGTGCGCCCGATTTCCTCTCGCAGGATCTCACGGAAACGCTGTCGCCAACGCGCCAGAGCGGCGTGCAGTGCATCCACGCTGGTGCCGAGTGACCAGGCAGCCTCCTGATATACAAACTCGCGGGGGCAGGCTTCCAGCACGGCGTCGAAATATCCGAACAGGACCTCTCTACCTTTCGCTCGCATCTCCACGCGCAGTTCACCGAGCGCGTGCTCGATCAGGGTCGCTGCCCACTGACGCTCGTAAAATGCTTCGGGCGAGTCCTGTGTCACCAAACCCTTCAGGTAGAGCCCCTCCGCCTCTTGCGCGTCGAAGGAAACGACTTGGCTGCCCCACCCCCGCCACAAGGTCCAACGCCGGCGATGATGGCTGATCAAAAAGTGGCGCAAGGCGACGGAGAGGTACGAACGGAAGCGCCCTTTGGCCGCGTCCAACTGATCCAGCCATTTTCCTTTGAGCAGATGAACGAAAAATTCCTGTGTGAGGTCCTGAGCATCGTGCACGGAGTGGCCGTGGTGCCGGATGCACGCGTAAACCGGCCGCCAGTAAGCCTGGCAAAGCTCAGACAGTGCTACGCGGGCCTTCGCCTGATCATCCTGCAGACAAGCGGCGACCACCGACCAGCGCGTGGTCGAAAACACTCTGGCCGCGCCGATGCTGAACCAGTTGGTGTTTTCCACGCGTTGGAAACTAAGGAATTCTCCCCGGCTAAGGCAAGCACCATCGCGCTGATGGAGCCCGACCTCGACAATAAATTGGCTTGTCTCACATCGGGTGCCAGCCTCAAAATTCCGTCCCCTTGAAGGGGGAGCATCCCAGAAACCCGTTTCCGTATGGCACGAGGATCCACAGAAGGTGAAATCCAAGCAGACCCGTTCCCACTAGGAGCCTTGGCCGTCCGCCCTGCTCCAAGATGTGTGAACTGTGGCGGGCGCGCCTCGGGTCTGGCAACGGGCAAATCGCGCCTCTGTGAAAGCTGTGTGCTCGCTTGGGCGTTTGAACCGTGTGAACCGTCCGCTGATACCACTGACCCCACCCCGTCGTGGGAGAGCGATGCACCGGTGCTCGGCCCCTATGTCTTGGTCGAGGAGATCGGCCGGGGCGGCATGGGTGTGATCTACCGGGCCGTGCATCGTGAGACGCGAGAGGTGGTGGCACTCAAAACCGTTTTGCCGCAGTATGCAGACGACCCAGAAATTTTAGCCCGGTTCCGACGTGAAGCGGAGACAGCGCAGAACCTGGATCATCCGCACACGATGCCGATTCTTGAGATTGGGTGCTCGGAGAAAGGCATGTCGTTTTTCACCATGCCGTTGGCTTTGGGCGGAAGTCTTCACCACCTCAACGCCAAGTACCGCGGACGGTGGCAGCGGATCGCCGAACTCATGGTGAAAGTTGCCCGTGCGGTCCATCATGCACACCTCCGAGGCATCCTTCACCGCGACATCAAGCCGGGCAACATCCTTTTCACGGAAGAGCATGAGCCGTTGATTGCTGATTTTGGTCTCGCAAAGCCGCTAATAGGATCCAACGATCTGACGCGTTCGTGTACGGTGCTGGGAACTCCGAACTACGTGGCACCCGAGCAGATCGCCGGAAAAGCCTCTGATCTGACTGCCGCGACGGACGTTTATGGTCTCGGCGCGGTGCTTTTCGAGTTGCTCACCGGTCGCCCTCCATTTGTGGGCAATAATTCACTGGAGGTGCTTGAACAAATCGGCAAACGGCCGGCCATTCGCTCAAGTCGACTCGTCTCCGGCGTACCTAAAGGGTTGGATCAAATCTGTGCACGTTGTTTGGAGCGTTTGCCTACGAACCGCTACCTTTCTGCAGGGGATCTAGCCAATGACTTAGAGTGTTGGCTAGATGGACGACCGATTGCCGATCTTCCGATGGGCTCGCGTCTGCGCAGGTGCCTTGAACGTCATCCAACAGTTCGGGCGTGGTGCGCCAGCGCAGGCGCATTGGCGACCGTAGCGCTGATCACGTGGATGGTCAGACCGTTCCCAACTCCGTCTCGGCCGGCGATTGGCGTGGCGGTGATAGTTGACGCAATGGACGGGGGACCAGTCTCCCGACAGATTGCTCAGCGGCTAACCAACGAATTGAGACAGGATCTTTCCGCCAACCACAATTTTGAACTGCAAGGTAGGCGGGACAATCTTCCAGTCACGAAAACAACATTGCTTGATCCGTTGGCTTACGGTCGGATGGTCAACGCTCAGATTTTATTGACCTGCTACGTCAGGCAAGTGAGCGACGGTGCCCATTTGGTCGTGCGATTTATACGGTGTGACAGCGGAGACGCCATTTTTGAGAAAACCATAAGCGTGCCCAAAAACCATTCAGGCGGTACGCTGGCCGTGGCGGCCAAAACGTTCCTCAATGATCTTCCGAAATCTTGGAATGCTCTTCCAAGCAGTCTCGCCAAGGTGCCCACTTCTTCGTCCCCAGATGCCCAAGCGTTCTTCGCTCGCGCAATGGAATTGACCAAGCATCGCAATTCACGCGATATGGAGGCCGCGATTGAGCTGTTCCGAATGGCTAAGCAAGCAGACCCACAATTTGTCGACGCGCACGCGATGCTAGGTCTCGCTTTGTGGACGATGGGTGACTCCTTCGGATACGTTGATCGGTACGCGGCTGCTTTCCAGAGCGCGCAAAGGGCTCTCACACTCGACCCGAATTGCGCACAAGCGCACCGGGTGGTTGCTGACTATCATTTCAGTGCGGCTCGCTATGAGGAGGCTTTACAAGAATATGGAAGGGCTGTGGAACTTAACCCGCGTTCGGCCGGCTGTTGCCAAGCACTCACCATCTGCTTGCGCCAAATGGGACACCTCGAAGAATCGCTTCCTTGGGCCAAGAGGGCTGTCTGGTTAGAACCCGCTCGCGGCACATTTTACGCTACATTGGGAGAAACGCTTAGCCTCTGCGGTTTGGATGATCAGGCGGAGACGGCGCTGCAGCGAGCGGTAGAACTGGAGAAAGATTCACCCGATTCGCCGTTTGCTTTGGTAGCTTTGCGAATGTGGCAGAAGCGCTTTGATGAAGCTCGTATTTTGAGCGAGCAGATGCATAGCCGTTTTCCTGATTATTATTACGGCTTGAACTATGCCGCATGGATCGATTTTTGTAGCGGCCAATTGTCGGAGGCTCAAGGTTACTACGAGACGATGCGCTCAAAAAATTCCTATCAGAAGCAATGGGATTTTCATGGGGGGATCAACCCTGCTTCGGCCCTCGCTTACATCGAGCTCCGATCTGGTTCGGCCAAACAGGCACGAGCATTGGCTGGTGAGGCCCTTCTCATCGACCGTGAGTTGCTTGCCAAGTATCCAAATAATAACCGAATTCTGCACGACATCGCCGCAACCTACGCAGTCTTTGGCGATGAACAAAAAGCTTTGCTTTACCTAGAGCAAGCGCTGGCGGCAGGTTGGGCCGAGCACCGTTCAACAAGGATCGATCCAAGATTTGCTAAATTTGCTCGACTTGCTTCATTTGAAGTACTATTAAAAGGCGAAAAACCAAAATATAACGCAGTTGGGGACTTGTAGTGCTGGTGCGGTTTAACAATCGTTCGGACTTATTAGGTTGTTCTCGTAGAACACACCTATATGCCAACTAACAACATCACAAACCCATTGGACTGGAACGAAGAGAACCTGGAGCGCGTCGTCACTGACCTGTACCGGGAGATCGAGTCGAACGAGGGCCTGCGCCAACGTCTGCTGGCCGATCCCTTCGAAGTGCTCAGCAGCAGGATCGCCATCCCCGAGAGCTATCGTGGCGGCATCCTCCTGACGCCGAAGGGGCAGGACACCATGGTGTTTTACGTGCCCCCTGCGAACGCGGGGCGCACCGAGGCCGCTGTGGAAGGCACTGCCGAGGAAACACCCCAGAAAAGCTACCAGATGCTCTGTACTGTCGGGACGTCGTGGTAGACGCTACTGACTAACGGTCTGGTACAGAACACCCTCGTTCGCTGCCGGTGCAAAAGCGTCGATAATAATGCTCTCCTGCTTCAGGAATGCTTCGATGTTCTGCACCGGCAGCGTCATCTCTTGTTTCCGCTCGTGTCCAATGACTTGTTCAAAATAGGGAACATCCATTTGTATGAGTGACGAGCGCTCATCCTCGGTGATGGGCAAGTCATGCTGGCCGATGTGTAGACACTCGGCAGCGAAGCTCGCGGCTGTACGCAAGGATTGTGGCTCGATCATCCGTTCGATCACCGACCCATACCACGAGGTTGAACGAAGGATTCTACGCCGTCGATACTGAACCAAATCTTGCACCCAAAGTTCAAATCCTTGCTCTGGACAACGTTCTTCAAACACCTGCTTCCCGATCCAGTGGAAACCTGCTAGAATATCCGGCAGAAAATCTGGTGCCGGATGCGCAACACCCCCAAACACCGGCAGATGACGCGCTGCTTGGAGACTTGAATCTGGCTGGTGGCTGAGTGCATTCCATTCGTAAGTCGCACCGCGAAGTAGATCAGTTTGTGGGAGGAAACCGGTGCGCAATACCGCGTCGGCAGTTGGGTGATCTGCCGCGCCGATGTGCTCCTGCGGATGCCACAATGTTTCTAGGTCGATGAGCACAGGATGAGCGC
>CALMVM010000240.1:10948-17828 GCA_937873255.1 uncultured Verrucomicrobiota bacterium
AGATTTTCCCGGTGCATGTCCACTCCCCGCGAGAGATAGATCAAGGCGAGCAGCGCACCTGCCCGCCAATAGAAAGCGCGAAGGCCCGCCAGTTCGTTACACGGTTGTGGCACCACATTTTCCATCCACCCGTATTCCCCTCGATCCCAGCACTGCGCGCTCTTAAAATCGTATAGGGGCTCATTCTCATTTAACTGTTCGAGGAGAACAGCGAAATGAGCTTCCGGTGCTAACGAGCGCGGCTTGTAGATCAAGCTGTCAAAATCCGGGAAGTCGATCCGCACGACACAACGTCCGCCCCGGTGTGGGTCCGACAAACCGACCTGCAATTTATCGATTGGGCAGGCGAACGCTCGGCATTTGAGGCGGCTGGGTAGTCCAGGAAGATCGCGATCAAGACGCTCAAGAAATTCACGGACCGTGCCGACCCAATTTGTCACCAGGGTTCTGCATATTCGCGCAAGTTCAGGGAACTCATTGAGAATCTTGTCCAAACGCTTCGTCGGATCGTCCCCGATGAATTTTTGGTAAGCAGCGTCTCCTTCTGATCGTTGGTTGCTCGGCGCGCCGGAGAATGCAGAGCGGAACGAGCGAAAGATTTGGAATTGCTGGTCGACCACTTTTTTCCCCGCCGAGTTTAGCCGCTTGAGCAGGTACGCCTCCCAACTCTCGTGCGCTTTGACGGTCAATAAACCGTGGAGCTTGGGGGCAGTCTGCTGTCGGAGTTGTTCCCTGGCATCAAGAACACATGGAGAAAAAAGCCTGTCGAATGACGGCGATTGCTTGGCCCCTGCGAGCAATGTGTTCTTTTGGATGGGTCGGCAGCCAAAGCATGCTGCATGGCGACCGAAATTTTACTTCCCAGCCGTCCGCTTCTTGTAGACCGAGCCGGGCGGGCGGCCACGCTTCGGCTTGACGCGGTCTGCACCAGATTCCTCGGCGGCAAGGTAAACAGCGTCGTTGGGCAGCTTCCTGGCGTGAGTCTTGGCCAGTTCCCGCACGAATGGCGAACGGCTGCTCAAGTACTTGAGGGTCAAGAGTTCTTCCTTGAGTTCGCTGACTGCTCCGGCGCGCATGTACTTGTCGTCCACCAGCCATTTGGCCAAGCGTTCGATGAGCTTTTCGCTGGCCTGGCGCTGGCCGTTCTCGATCTTGATCCAGCCTGGCGCGGACACGAAGCCCTGCGCGCCGAAGGCCTCCTGCGAAAGACCGAATTCTCTGCGTAAGTCTTTCAGGCGGCTTGCGAGATCCATGAGAAAACAAAGTTGCAGATTTTCTTCAGACGGCAACAAAATACCCTGCTATGGAAGCGGCAATCAAGCACCGTTTATAAGTCTCAGCAGGTAACCGCTTTGTAGCTGCCGGGAGCATCGATACTGGCGCATCTGGTGGTCGTTGGTTATCTTGCTCGTGGTCAACGTGTACAAATTGGTCAGATTGCCCCGTATATTTGGACCCGTCCCCCAAGTACATGCCGAACCGAATTTTACGCTCGCGTCAATTCGGTATGGATGCCCTCGATTCGCTTGCGAAGACTGTCCCTCTTAAGAACGGCAGTTCATCAGGCGTTGAGCCCCGGGCGACCCCCTTCTCCGGTTCAGGATCGTATGGGTGAGAACACGCGCAGCCACATCTACCATTTGCCCGGCTACCGATGGTACGGCACAACAATCTAAGGCAAGCACTCGAACGAGCGGAATGCGCTGGCGGAGGGCGACTGATCAGCGCATGAGCTGTGCCCGCAAATTTCGGCAACGACGTGTTGAAGTGATCGCCCACTTTGGCTTGAATCCTCGCCAGCGGCACATTGGCCACGCCGACCAATACTGCCGATATGAGATGGTGCTGGCCCTCGTGGCGTAAAGGGCAGCCTCAGCGCCGCGAAAGCTTCCGAGCGAGTTACAGAATAACAAAAAAACATTGAGATGGTGGCGGCGTGAGATCGTGAGAGGTGTGATGGTGTGATAGGTTTGATTCATGAAGAGTGATTTGCGGCATCGTCTGGACTGCCAACTTCGGATTGCGCTGGCAAGCTCATCGTCGCATGCGAACAGTCAGTGGGTTCCGGCATCAAAGCGAATGCGGGCGGCGTTAGATCAGTATTACGCGAATCGCAACCTATACTGGCTGAAATGGTTCCTAGAACAAAAAAAGAAGAGTCGCGAGGGCTGAAGGAATTCGCCATTCGGTGGAGCCAGCGGCACAATGCGGCTCATCTCGGCTGTTGAGCGACACAATGATCTGAACCCGGCGATATAATTTATCAAAGTATTAATTTTTGAGCGAGCGCGGCTGCAAAGACACCTCATGCTCGGAAAATTATCTTGGCGTTGATGGTAGTCCATGTAATTAACTGAACAAATTTGAACAAACTGTTCAACGCATGAACGCCGCTTTTCTTCCGCTGGTTCTAATAATCACAGGAATTACGCACTATGAGGGTGTTTGACTATTCTTTTGATGAAGGTGGTCAGAGCTTGGTCGGCGAAGTGGCGTTTGAATTGATACCAGGAGTCGATCCGGCCGGTGAAGCGGCGTTGTTTCAGTTTAAGGAACGCCCGCAGCAAGCAAAAGACGTGGTTGCAGATCGCCCCTTTCCAAACTCCTTGAGCGCGATCTCGACGGCCCGACGCTTGTCGGCGTTGGTCCGGCGCAGTCCATGGTCGAGGTTGGCACCGAGGGCACATCGGATCGCCTCCTGCCGCCCACCCTGCTTGACCTTGGCGGTGATCGTTTCCAATCCAGCCAGTCGGGCCGCCGCCAACCGGTGGAAGCCGTCGGCCAGCCAAAGACGTTCCCCGTCACGGTAGACGACCACGGCGGGAAAGGTTGTCGCCCGCCTTCATTCGGTCGGCGTAGTCTTCGACCGCCTCGTCGTCCATCCGGGCACGCACCTGAATGCCTGGGTCGGCGTGGATGTTGCCACCGGGGAACTGTTTCGTTTTCTCTAGCGGCAGTTCGGACTGCGAGGCCTCAATCCAACCGCTACGCTGTGGAGGCATATACCACTTCTCAGGATAGTTGAGCCGTGCTAGGGTGGGTGATGGCACGAGCATATCCGGTGGCGTTGCGCGAGCGGGTAGTGGCGGCGGTGGTCGCGGCCGGCCGGCCGCAGGCAGAAGCCGCCGCGCTTTTCGGCGTGGCATTGGCGAGCCTCAAGCGTTGGCTGACCCTCTGGCGGGCAGGCGAAAGCGTGGCCGCCAAGAGCTCCCGGCCCGGGCCGGCAGGCCTTTTTACGAACGCGGCCACGCTCGCCGCGCTGCAAGCGCAGGTGGCCGCCACGCCCGACGACCGGCTCGACGACCACTGCCGCGCCTGGCAAAAAGCCACCGGCGTGCGCGTGAGCCGCGCAACGATGGGCCGGGCGATTGCGCGGCTGGTGTGGACACACAAAAAAAGCGGCTCTTGAGCGCCGAGCGCGACGAGACTGAGCGCGCGGCTTGGCGAGCAGAAAACGTGGGCCTGGACCCAGCGCAGATCGTCAGCGTGGACGAGAGCGGCAGCCACCCGGCCATGTGTCTGCGCTACGGGCGCGCCCCGCGTGGAAAGCGCGCCGAGGCCCATGTGCCGCGCAACCGGGGAGCGAACACGACGATCCTGGCCGCGCTGACCCCAGCAGGCCTGCTCGCGCCGATGGTGGTCGAAGGCGGCACGACCATCGAGGTGTTTTTGACCTTCCTGGAGCACTGCCTTTGCCCGGCGTTGCGTCCGGGCCAGACCGTGCTGCTCGACAACCTGCGCGTGCACAAAAACGCCCTCGTCACCGAGCGGATCGAGGCCACCGGCGCGCGCGTGCTCTTTTTGCCGCGCTACAGCCCGGACTTCCAGCCCATCGAAGGCGTCTTCTCCAAGCTCAAGGCGTTTTTACGCCGCGCGGCGGCACGCACCCAAGACGCGCTCGAAGCCGCCATCGCCGCGGGCCTGGCCACCATTACGCCGCAGGACGCCTGCGGCTGGTTCACCCACTGCGGCTACCCCATCAGGGCCCAATCATCCTGAGAAGCGGTGTAGGAAAGGAAATTGCATATATGGAGGTGACGGTTTGACACGGGCCGTCCATCGGCTCATGCGGTGATGGCAAAACGGAGTTGCCCGTTGATGGGGGCCACTCTGCGCTTGTTGCCGGTGATGACTCCGCCGAGATGATGTTCTCGGCGGCCTGTGCGTGCCTTGCAGGATTTCCCCGCAGGCATCGTCTTGTTCTGACATGGTGCCGCGTCCGGGATTCGAACCCGGACTATCGAAGCCGTTGAGCTTCGGCAAGACCAATTTTCGGCTGGGTTCAGCCGGCTTTACGTGGCAAGTGGGAGCCTATCCGCATTATCCTTTTTCGCAAACGTCCAAGTGATTCTCGCTCCGAGAAAAGACGATCCGGTCATTCATGTAGCAACCCCAAAGCTGTAGGCGGTTACGCGAGCCTCGTTCGACCATTTGGTCAAGCCTATGGTTTCTCCAAAGCTTGATCCAGTTGCTGGGGCGAACCAAGACGGCCGGAGAGCACCGCATGTGGCAGCAGCAGCTTGGGGATTTCTCCGGCATCCAGCGCTTGGTAGATTTTGCCCGCACGATGCAACGCTTGGTCCAGCGCCGGAGCCTCCAAGGCTCGCCGGAGAGTCTCGGCACCCACGATCAATTCGGCCTGCCGACGCGCCTCGTCGATGGGCGGGGGTTCCAAGCTACTTCCGGCCATCAGCCACGCGTCATAGGCGACGAACTTCTCCGGGGCCGCCTTCCACACCGCCAAGGCGTAGCGCGCGTACAAACAGGCGTTGACATGCTCTGGGCGCAGCCGCTCCACCGCCGGGTTGCAGGCGGGGTCCAGGGGGGTGGGCACCAGCACGAGGGCGCACCCGGGACCGTGGCGGCCTACCGTAGCGGTCAGCAGCGCATGGCTGGTCCTGCACGCCTCGCAGGTGTAGTCAAAGAGCACAGCCACGACGCGCGTGGGCGCGGACGAACCCGCTAGTACCGGGTAAGCCGCCGCGTCCAGATGCACCCGGCCATCGGCCAGCACGAGGTCGCTGTCGGGCAGAGCCAGGGAGCGAACACTGGCGGGCAAGGTGGCGGGGTTAGTCGGGGCAGGGGCAGATAGCGTGAAAGAAGGCAGCACGAACTGTCCGCCCACCAGCAGCGCCAGTACACCGGTGGCCACCGCCAGAGGCAAACGCCACCACGAGCGTCCCCCTGCCGGAAGGTTCCCAGATGCCAGACGCAAGATCAGCAGACTGCCCAGGCTGGCACAAAGGTGTGTGGCCAGACAAAAAGGACAAAACCGTCTCAACACGAAAGCTTGCACCGCCGCAAACCACCCCGCTGCCCCTAACGCAACGAGGCTGAGCGCCGATAATCCTACCCACACCGCCTGCTCGCGGCGGAAGTGCCGGGCGGCACGCAACGGCGCGAGCGCGCACAGTGCGCCCAGCACCGTGAGGTAAAGCACCACTGCGGGCAAGACGACCGGCACGGGCCCCCAGTAAGCCCAATGCGTGTTGGTGACCGTCCCGCAATCCACCGCGCCGCCGCAACCGACAACCGGCGGCCGACCCGCCAGCGTGTGCCATGCGAGCAAGGAGGCCAAACCCAACGCCGCCGCAAAGCACAGGGTCGCCGCGCCGAGGGCCCAGTTGGATGGCCGTGGCGCAGAAAGAGGCCGTCCGTTCATGACCTGCTCTAAGCTCGCCACGGCTCGCCGGCAAGGGGCGGTCTGTAACCGTTGCCATCCTGCAACGGAGCGACCAAAGCGATGGTCCTGCCAGCGAAAGATCCGCGACGATTCCGAAAGGTCCAGAACAAAAAATCTCGCACCAGGATTTTTGCGTAACATATTATAGCGAATATACTTGTATAAACTTTTCGTCCAGGAACAGGCTTGACCTCCCCAAGATTTATCTTCCTCTTTTGGGGTACAACTGCTGATATAGATCGATTGCTGCGACACGGCCCGTATGTCCATCCCCCCTTCTCCGGCTTCTCCCTCTTCTCAAGCCCGCTGGTTTTTGCCGGTGCTGGCTCTACTGACAGTGCTGGGCATCGTCGCAGCCGGCGTGTGGCTCGGGCGTGAGGAGACACCCACCACCAACAAGACGACACTTGGAACTTCTGCGCAGCCGGGGCAGCCATCGCAGGCAGACCGCTCCCAAATCGCCGCCGGGCAGGCTCCCGCAAACACGCCTGCCCCACAGGTAGATGCACCCACCGCCCGTCCGACGGTCGCTCCCGTGCCGATGGTGGCCGCACAGAACGGCAGCCTCCTAGAGCCTGCCGTTTCACCGGACGCACCGACCTCTCCTGCCGCTGGCGTGGAAGCCCTGACCGATCCGCTGTCCGCCGAGCAGGCGCTGGCTCCGGGTGAACCGGCCCGCGTCCGCGTGAGCGTGGGCGGGGTACGCACCCCGCTGCTTTCGCCCAATCAAGTGGGCTCGTTCCCGCGCGTGTACCTGCCGCTGGGCGGGCAGGCCGACGTGCAGGTGCAGTTGCCGGAAGCTGCTCCCGGTGACCAGGTGGTCGTGGCCGTGGAGGACGGCGGCAGCGTGGCCGACGGCAAGCCCACACAGGCGTTGACGCTGGACGACAGCCGCCAAGCCGCCTTCCACTTCCAAGCCAGCGAGAGCTTGGGCACCTTCCGCGTGAGTATGCGCCACGCCGCGCAGACTAAGATAGTCACCTTCTGGGCCGGCGACCGTACGGCGGCCTTCAATTATTAGACTGTTTTGTAGGCACCTCTTTTCATCGTCCTTCCTCCACCTCCCACAGCCTTCCCCCACAAAATCTTATGACGAGAGTATTCCTCCCGAGGACATCCAACGCCCTTCTACTGTCCCGCCATCGGATGACGCAAGTGGGCGCTTTGGCTAGGTGGCTTTTGCTCGGACTCTTAGCC
>CALMVM010000241.1:0-2790 GCA_937873255.1 uncultured Verrucomicrobiota bacterium
CAGACTGGCAAGGAGATCGCGGGGAATGATGCCATCCACGTCCCGAGTAGCTGCTGCGGCGGGAGAGGATCGGCAAAACCGAGTACCAAGGCCGCTCTACCGAAAAGAAAAATTCGAAGGGCTCCGTCAACCTCGCATCGACGGCTTGGAGAATGCGCAGGGGGTTGTTCATGCCAATTTGGCGGATGACGTGGAAGGTCGCAGCCACACTGTCCATGGCCCGCTCTCAGCCGCAGAGTCAGGCGTGTGAACCAAGCCGGCTTCAAGGCGGAACCGGCTTGGGTGCGGCAGGACCCCGTCCGGAACGGTCGAACGCAGGGGCGAGGAGACGGGCGGTAGGGCCGCGAGTAATTCTTGCCAGAAGACTTCCTGGGGTTCGGTTTGTTGACCGGCAATGGCAATGTGGCGCACGACGTTCTCCGCTCTCTCTCGGCATGCCATGAGGGCCAGGCGTCGCGGTTGATTGTTGCGACTGCTGAGCATCTGCGCGCCTACCCGCAATGCGCGCGGACTGTAAGGCAGGCACGGGGAGAGCAGGGCGATGGCCAATTCTTCGTCCGAGAAGACCGCCCGCGAAACGGGAAAAGCTGGCAAAGGCTCAGGTCCGTCTTGGTAGTGTCGACACCCCCGCGCGACGGCCAGACCAACCAGTGCAATCGCCCCAGGCAAACCGGCCTCGCTCGCCTTTCGCAACAGCAGCGAGTAGTGCTCGGGGACAGAGCTTTTCGGCCAGAGTCGCCATGTGGGCGACATTTTATCTGAAAACCGCCTACAATGCCACCGCCCTATTCCAGAGCCGATCCGGTGTTGAGCAAACGTCGAGCAGTTCGGCAACGGGTTTTAGCGAAAAGGGGATCGCTTCGACCGGGCTGCCTGTCGCCGCGTTGGCCATAGATGCCGAGAAGCGCCATTCGTGCTCGGTCGTCCGAGACGCCGCGACCACAGCCACATCCATCTGGTTTCATCCGGTAGCTGCGATCAAGAATGAATTTCATCTACGATGCATCCAGAGTAAGCTCATCTTTGTATGGCGGAACTAGAGCAGGAAAGAAAATGGCGTGTGTCAGATGAAAAAACGCGCGCAAAGCTTCCGCCGTGGATCCGGCTCGTACGAACACTTCGGGGGCACACCGACGCGATTGGCAGCATCGTCTGGTCACCGGATGGCCGGACCTTGGCGTCAACATCCGTGGATAGCGCAACCCAGCTGTGGGATGCGCAGTCAGGTCACTGGCTGCATTATTTGAAAGAAGACAAGGAACAGAACGTCTGCGCCGGTTTCGACGCCCGGGGCAAGACGTTGGCTGGTGCCAGCGAGGATGGCACGATCCGACTTTGGAATGTCGCCAACGGTGAACTGCTCCACACCATGGGCGGCTACTACACCAACCGGGTGCGTAACATCGTCTTTGACCCGAAAAGACGTGTCATGGCTACTGGAAACTTTGATGGTGCTCTCGACCTGTGGGAGGCGGTCGGCAGCAGATTGTTGCATTCGATGCACGAACATCACGGTGCCATTGCCGGCATGGCATACGATGCGGCGGGCCGGTTTTTGGCCACGGGGGGCGAAGACGGCAAGGTCTGCATCTGGAAAGCACCGTCCGGCAAGTTGCTGCACGTCTCGAACGGACACGAAGCTCCCGTGACCAGCGTCACCTTTGATCCGCGCGGAAGATTTCTGGCGACCGGGAGCGCGGACCGGACCATCAAGCTCTGGGCACCGGAGACGTGCAGACTGCTGCGGACGCTGGAAGGGCACACAACCGCCGTGAGGGCGGTGACCTTTTCCCCCGACGGGAAATGCCTTGCGTCTGGCGGAAACGGCGATGACTCCCTCCGCTTCTGGAACCCCGAGACAGGGAAATGCATCTCGTCCAGCCCGGAACTCAACTGGGAACGTTCGCCGATGCCCGGGCTGACGTTTCATCCACGCCTACCCATCCTTGCGTCGGTGGGTTCGGACCCGGACGCGCCGGTTTGGCTGCGAAACTGCGTCATCCATCTCTACGAGTTGGATCTCGACGCACTCCTGGCGCAAACCAGCGCGTCGAACTCGATCACCTACACCAGCGCGAAGGTCGTGTTGGTCGGCGACTCCGGGGTGGGCAAAACCGGCTTGGGATGGCGTCTGGCGCATGACGAGTTCAAGGAACATGCCTCCACTCACGGGCAGCAGTTCTGGTTGTTGGACCGGTTGCGCGCGGCGGAGTCCGACGGCACACAGCGCGAGACAATTCTCTGGGATCTGGCGGGCCAGAGCGACTACCGGTTGATCCATGCGCTGTTTTTGGGCGACACGGACGTGGCGCTCGTCCTCTTCGATCCCACCCGCCACGACGACCCGTTGAGCGGCGTCGAATTCTGGCTCAAACAGTTGAAGGTCAGCGGCGCGGTCAGTGCCATCCCGACGATCCTCGTGGCGGCACGCCTGGACCGGGGCGCACCACGTTTAACGGAAGAAGAGTTGCGGGCGTACTGCCATCAGCGCGGGATCAAAGCTTATGTGCCGACGAGCGCGAAAGAAAATCTGGGCGTTCAAGAACTCGTCGCGTGCATCCAAAACCTGATCCCCTGGGAAACGAAGCCGCAGACCGTCACCACCGAGACGTTCAAACACATCAAGGACTACGTTTTGCAGCTCAAGGAAAGCCCGACGCGTCTGCAAGTCGTGCTGGCGCCGGAAGAGTTGCGCGCATCGCTCGAAGCCACCGATTCGAAGTGGACCTTCACCGAGGCCGAGATGCTCACCGCCATCGGACACCTGGCCAACCACGGATACGTCACGAT
>CALMVM010000241.1:2800-3969 GCA_937873255.1 uncultured Verrucomicrobiota bacterium
TCCTCCTCCAGCGCGCCGCAACCCGAAAGGACTCGGCGCGCTGGAGGAGGAATTGCTGTTGGCGCGTCGCTATGCCTTTCCCGAACTCGAAAAACTGACGGACGCGGAAAAGGACATCCTCCTGGATTCAGCCACCGCTCTCTTCTTGGAACACCACGTGTGCTTCCGGGAAACCGATCCTTTGCACGGTCGGGCTTACCTCGTCTTCCCGGAATTGATCAACCTGAAGCATCCGTTGGAGGACGACGGCAAGCCGGTGCAAGACGGTGTGGCGTACACGGTGGCCGGCTCGGTCGAAAATGTCTATGCGTCACTCGTGGTCCTGATGGGCTACACGCAAATCTTCACGCGCACCGGTCAATGGAATCACCACGCACGCTACGAGGTGCTGAACCAGCGGGTGTGCGGCTTCCGGTTGGAAGCGGAACGCGCGGGCGAACTCGACTTCGTCTTGTTCTTCGGCGCTGACGTGGCGGCTTCCGTGCGGACACTTTTCCAGGGCTTCTTCGAGAACTTCCTTGGCCGTCGCCATCTGACCGTGCGCCGTTACGAGCCCGTCGCGTGTTCGGGCGGCCACGTGCTCAATCGCGTTGTCGCTCGTGCTCGGATCGCCAGCGGCGAGGGATTCGCTTTTTGTCCGGAGTGCGGCGAGAAGATATCGATTCCCAGGTCGGATCAACCGATGCAGCTCACCGCCACGCAGACGGCGGAAGTGGAAGCCGGCCGGCGCGCGGTTGACGAGCGTTCGCGTTTCGAAGGGGTGCTCTTCCGCTTGAAGTCATACGCTGCGGAGGCAAACCTCGCGCCGCCGACGAGCTTCGTTAGCTACGCCTGGGGCAAGGCGGAACATGAGCAGTGGGTCGAGAAATCTCTCGCCGCAGACCTACAAAAAGCCGGCATCCACGTGATTCTCGACCGCTGGGAAAACGCGCAGATCGGGGCGAGCATCGCCCGTTTCGTGGGCCGGGTAGCCAAATCCGACTTCATCATCGTCGTCGGTACTTCCCTCTACCAAAAGAAATTTGAAAATGATGATCCGGCCAGGGGCTATGTCGTGGCTGCCGAGGGCGATCTGATCGGCAAGCGCATGCTCGGGACGGAGGCACAGAAAATGACTGACGAGACCCACTTTTCCGAGCCACAGGGAGAGTTAGCCCGAGGCGTGTTTG
>CALMVM010000242.1 GCA_937873255.1 uncultured Verrucomicrobiota bacterium
TGCGTGAAATCATGGCGCTCGCCCCGGCGCGCAAATCCGCCGCCGCCAGCCGCATCGCCGACCTCCTGTTCGATGACGGCGACTCCGACGGCGCGCTCGCGATGCTCGACGCCCGCGCACAGGAGGAACCAGGTTCCGTGGATGCGCTGACCGATCTCGCGCTCGGCCAGCAACGCACGGATCGCTGGTTCGATGCTCTCGCCACCTGGGAACGCGCGTACGCCCTGCCGCGCCTGACCCCCGCGCAGCGCGCCAATTTGCGCCGCCCCCTCCTGGCTGCCCACGAACACCTCGGTCATTTCCAACGCGCGGCCGAACTGCTCCAGGCCGCCATCGACGCGCAGGATGACCTCGCCGCACGGCGCGACCTTTTCCACGAATTGGCCGGTTTCTGCCAGAACCACTCGCTGATGCCGTGGCTGCGCGAGATCTACCAACGCCGGCTCCACGCACAGCCACAGGATTATTTTGCCATGACCGCCATGGCCGAACTGCACAAGACGGCAGGCGAAACGCGCGAGGCTTACGACCTGTTGACACGGGCGTATTATTCCGCGTCGGACCCGGCATCGGCACTGCGGTCGCTCGTGGATGAGGCCGAGGCTCTCGGCGAAACGGCGGGCGCGGTCGCGCACCAACGCCGGTTGGTGTCGCTGGCCGGACAGGCCAACCCGGAATCCCTTTCGAAGCTCGCCGCCCTCGAAGAAGCGGACTTCGATGACGAGGGAGCCGCCCGGACGTGGGAACAAATCTCCGCGCGTTTCCCGCGTGACACGGCTGCACTGGGAGCCACCGCCGAGCATTTCATGAAGGTTCGCCGTTCTGGGCGCGCGCGCGAATTGCTCACCCAGCTCGTCGGACTCGATCCGGGAGATTTTCAGCGTGCCTACCAGCTTGGACAGCTCGACCTGCTCGTCGGCGACCGGGCCGGAGCCCGCGTTTGCTTCCAGGCGATCCTGGATCACACCACGCCCGAAAAACCTTCCGATCCGTTGCGGGTGCCCACGGAGATCGATCCTTCTGCGGACGCCTCGGAATTCGTTGCCGCCGCCAGCCGCAGCGTCGCTCGCGGCCGGGTCGGGTCGGAACCGCCGCCGACCGAGCCTGCGGCGGTGGACAAGGACGAACGCGGCGTCCGTCTCAAAGCCATCGGCGAACTTTCCCGACTGCTGTTCGCCGCGGATGACCCGGCCGGCGCAGACAACCGCCGCCGCTGGCTGGAACGCTGGCGCGCCGCCGTGTCGACCGGTCTGCGTAGCGAACCGCTCACTGCTCTTTATTACGCCGACCAGAAGGATGCCGTCGTCGACCTGGCCGCCTCGTGGCTGAACTCCCGGCGTTCGGACGAGGTCGAGAATGCGGAGGGAGTTTTTCTCCTGGCCGGTTTGCGGATGCAAAATTACCCGCCGCTGGCGCGCTGGGTCTGGAGCGACGAGGATCGCGCGGACGGCCGGCGCGCCTCTCGGTTCACCGAAGTGCTCCAGTATTTTCTCACCACCGGCGGACAGCCCGCGCCGGGCATGGTCGCTGGCCTCTTTCCCGCCGAAGCGCAATCGCACGCTCTGCTCTGGCGCATTGCCACCGGCGTTTTCGCCGAAAAGCACTGGTATGCACAAGCGGTCGAACTCGGCGAACGCGCCCTCGCGCTGCCGGGCGGTGGCGGTGCGGCGGAGGCTCTGCAACTTGCGCAATGGGAAGTGGATGTCGGCCGGACCGACGCGGCCCGCGAGATCCTGGCGCGCATGGTCGAATCGCGCAGCGGCTCCTCGTACGACACTTCGGGCAACAACGCCGTGTTCGCCGGTTTGCGCGCCTACTATTTCCTGTTGCCGGCCGGGGAACGCGCCGGTTTCGTGGCGAATTACCTTCGGCGTGCACAGGCGCGGGCGGGGGGGACGCTTCACGCGACGCTGGCTGCCGCCTTGCTGCACGGCCTGGAAGGACGCGACGACGAGGCCTGCCGCGAGTTGGACAAAATCGTGGCGATGCGCCTGCTCGATGGCAGAGAGGGGTCGGATCGGTGGACGCCGGATCTGCGGAGATGGAACTATCTCTTCGCGTGCGGGGCGCAACTGCAGGCGTGGAATCTCGACAACCTCGCCGCGCACCTGTGGGGACACGCCATGTCCGAAGCCACTGCTTTTGACCGGCAGGACCCCGAAGTGCGCAGCACGCTGGCCGAAATCCGCCTGCGCCAACTGGTCGCCGAGGAACTGACGGCCGCCGACCCGTTGGAAGCTGGCGAGAAGCTCGAAACTTTCCTGTGCGAAGGGCCATCGGTGATCACGAGGGCAGCGGCCGCGTCGGCGCTCGGCGGCGTCGGGCAATACCCGGCGGCGGTCCGGCTCTACGAACGTCTCTGCCGCCTGCTGCCGACGGAGGGCGATTACCCCCGCGCCCTGCTATTTGCCCTCGATGCGGCGGGCGACCGCGCCGCCGCTGACCGTACCCTCACCGGGATGCTCGACGGGAGCTTGCAGCCGGGCGGCGTGGCGAACCGTTTTGAGGTGATCCAGCGTCTGGCGACGATCCGGGAGACCAACGGCGACGGCGAAGGCGCGCTTCGCCTTCTGTTGGACGCCCGCCGGGAATCCCCCCGCGCCCTAGTGGTCCTGCGGACCCTGGCCCAGTTCCTCGAACGCCAAAATCGGCTCGACGACGCTGCGGCGATTCTACGCGAGGCGGTCAGGTACGACCGCGGGGCGGCGTCGGCGGCGGAGTTGGCATCCGTGGAATACCGCCAGGGCGATCACGAAGCGGCGTACCGGCTCGTCCGCGATGCGAGATCGCCGGACAACGAGGCCGAGCGCGTCTGGTGGTTCGGCCAACGCGTCCACTTTTACCTGGCGAGCGGCCATGTGCGCGAGGCGGTCGAACTCTCGGGGCAATGGGTTCGCGACGGGCGTAGCGGCGGGGTGGTCGATGCCGCCTCGGAATTTTCCACGCAGGGCCAGAAACCTGCCGGACGGGATTTCCTGGCCGGAGCGATCCAACTGACGCGCGACCCGGCGGCCAAATATCAGATGCAGCGGGCGTTCGTGGAGCTTTTCTGCACGGCCAAAGACGTGCCGATGGAAACGTTCCTGCGCGAGATGCACCACCTTGAGCGTTGCGAACAAGCCGTTCCGGGGCAGCGGACGCAGTATGCCTACGACCGTTATTCCCTCGCCGTCGCGCGCGGGGCGAGCGAATGGCTCGAAAACGAACTCAAGCCGGAATGGAAGGATGGCAAGGGAGACATCGCCGCCGGGGATTCGCTCGCAAAACTCTATTTCGAGACAAAGCAGTGGGAGCCGTTGCGTCAACTCGTCGCCGCCGTCGACGCTCGCCCGAACCTTCCTGAGCAAACCCTGCATTCCCTCGCCTCGCAACTGGTCGAATCCGGGCACGCGCCGCTGGCTTTGCCCGTCACCGAGCGTTTGTGTCGCCGGTTCCGGCAGATCGTCGAATACTCGCTGTTGCGGGCACGCGCGCTGTGTGATTCCGACCGCCAGCCGGACGCGGCAAAGGTGCTGGATGCCGTCGACGCCGCAGGGATTTTTCGTGCGGAGGCGGGTGGGCAAACGGCTTCCTTCTGGATTTCGGTCGGCGACCGCAACCGGGCCCGCGCGTCGCTGGAGGCGGTCCGGACGCGTGACCCGTACGCGGTGCGTTCGGCCCCGACGCTGATCCGACTGGCGGCCCTCGATCTCGAAGAATGTCGCGTGGACGACGCCAGCCGACTCGTGGCGTCCGCCTACCGCAATCCGGCGACCTCGGACATGGAGCCACTCATCAATGCTTTGGCGGCTGCGAACCGACTGGATGTCGGCCCCTCCGGCGACCTGCCCGGCGGTGACTTGCCCCTCGATTTCCTGCGTCGCATCCAACTGTTCGCCGCCGTCTGCGAACGCCTGCTGCGCGACGGTCGTGCGGATCAGGCTTTCGCGCTCGCACGCTTGCACCCGGAGTTGCTCGCCGAGATGCCTCACGTCGCGGAAACCTTGCGGCCCGACGCCGCCGGTGGTGGGACGCCTGCCTTGGTCAAACTCGTCGAGGCCGCCATTGCGCGTGCGGAGTTCCCGTCGCCGTCTTTGACGCGCGTGCTGGCGAGGTTGCTCCTGCGTTTGGCGGAGGAAACACGCGCGCGAGGCGAGGACTCGACCAACCTGCTCACGCGCGCCCACGAACTCGCGCCGGACCATTTCCCGGTGACTCGTGTTCTCGCGGCTCACTTCCGCGCGCAGGGGCAAAACGCCCGTGCGGCCGAGTTGCTCAAACCCTACCTGACGGCGGAAGCGCTACCATCCGAACGCGATGCCGCCCGACAGGTGCTCGGATCGAAGTAAATGCCCGGCGCCTCAACCTAGCATCCGCACCGCGAAACGCGCCGCTTCGGCCGCGCCTCGTTCACCGATGCGGAACGTCGCCACGGGAATCCCCGCCGGCATCTGCACGATGGACAACAGCGAGTCCAGACCGGACAACGCCCGCGAACGCACCGGCACACCGAGCACCGGCAAGGGACTGATCGCCGCCGCCATTCCCGGCAGATGCGCCGCGCCACCGGCCCCCGCGATGATGCAACGCAAGCCGCGTCCGTGCGCCTCGCTGGCGTACTCGTAGAGTAATCCGGGCGTCCGGTGGGCGCTGACCACCTTCGTCTCGAACGCGATTCCGGCCGCTTGCAACACCTCGACCGCCGCCCGCATCGTGGGCCAATCGGACGCGCTGCCCATGATGATGCCGACGAGCGGCGCGGGGGTAGGGGGCACGGCCATCGGGCGGTCTCAGTGTTGCGCGGTGGTCGTCGGATAGACCGCCACGGCCTCAATCTCGATCAGCCAATCGGGATTGACCAGGCTGGCCACGCCGACGGTCGAGCGTGCTGGCTTCACGGGACATTCCGTCGTGCCGAAGAATTTCGCGTACGCGTCGAACCAGCCCTGATAATCGAATTTACCGTCCTTCGTTTTGTCGGCGGTCATGTAAACGCGCAGATAAACGACATCCTTCAAACCGCGGCCGGCTTCCATCAGGCGCGCCTCGATCTGCTTGAGCGCGCCGATCCCCTGTGTTTTGGTGTCGC
>CALMVM010000243.1 GCA_937873255.1 uncultured Verrucomicrobiota bacterium
CATCCCAACGCCGCCGTCAAGGTGACGGCCGGCTGGGTCGACAGCGGCACGGGGAAGTCCGACTACGATCTCTACATCTACAAAGGTGTGGTGGCGACCACCGACGGCTCGATGGCCGCCAACTACCAGTCCGCCAGCGGCAACGACCCCGAGGTGGCCAGCATCAGCCCCCTGAGCGACGGCACCCAGCAGTACAGCATCAAGATCGTGCCCTATACCCCCACGGGGGAAACCTTGCAGGTGAAGATGGAGTTCCTCCCCGGCAACACGGTGACAACCGGCGGCGGCGGGGCGACGTTGCCCTTCGGAGGGTTGGACACCACCGCGCCCGGCAAGCCCCGATTCCAGGTTTTCACCGCGCCCAAGGGGACTTCCGCCGAGTCCAGCAACGGCGAGTTCAACATCGGCTACAATCCGCAGACCGGCCGCATCATGACGATGAACACCGGGCCGGTCTGGCGCGTCACACCGCCGGAGGTCATGACCCCGCCCAAGCCCGAGTGCTGCGAGGCGCTCTGGGAGGACAAATCCTCCGCCGTCACCAACGCCGGTCTGGACCCGATCCTGTGGGAGGACCAGTTGACGGGCCGCACCTTCGTCTCCAATTCCACCGCCGGGGCCAACGCGGTCTACGCCTATTCCGATAACGACGGCGACTCTTACATCCCGGTTGGCGCGGCGCCACCCAACGGCGGCGCGGACCACCAGACCATCGGCTCGGGGCCGTACCCGGCCTCGACCCTGTTCACGGCATTGAGCAACCCGGCGAATCCGGTCACGCACGGCCACGCGGTATATTATTGCTCGCAGGATGTCGTCGGTCCGGCGTCGTGCGCACGCAGCGACACCCTGGGTTCGAGCTACGGTCCCGGTGTGCTCGCGTACACCGGCAACGGGTTGCCGCAGATCAATCCGGCGATTCCCGGCGGCCCCTGCGGCGGGTTGCACGGACACTTGCACGTCGCCCCGGACGGGACGGCCTGGCTGCCGGTCAACCAGTGCGGCGGTCTCCAGGGCGGGGTGTTCAGCACCGACGGCGGCGTGACGTGGGTCAACTTCACCGTCCCCAATGCCCTCTCGCAGATCAACGGCGCCGATCCTTCCATCGCCATCGACGCCAACAGCACGGTTTACTATTCCTACGTGAACAATGAGCCCGTGCCGGCCGGCAACCCGCTGGAGGGTCATGCGCGGGTGCAGGTCGGTCACCGCAACGCCGACAACACCGTCACCTGGTCCAATAACTTCGACCTGGGGGCCACCCATGGCATCGTCAACGCGGCGGAGATCGAAGCGGCGGGCGGCAGCGCCGGACGCGCGGCGGTCGGCTTCCTTGCCACGAACGTACCGGGTGATTACCAGAATCTCGGGTTCCCGGGGAAGTGGTACGCCTACATCGCCACCACCTACGATGGCGGCGCGACCTGGACGACGGTCAACGCCACGCCGAACGATCCCGTCCAGAGCCTGACCGGCGTCTGGCAGCAGGGCGGCGGCGCGCAGGATCGCAACCTGCTCGATTTCAACGAGATGACGATTGACAAGTACGGCCGCGTCCTGTACGGCTACAGCGACGGCTGCGTGACCGAGGGCTGCATCGGCGGCACGGCGGCCAACGATTTCGTGGGGTTCATGCGCGTCGCACGCCAGAATGGCGGCAGGTCGCTCTTCGCCAGCTACGACCAATTCACGGACACCACCACCGCCATCGTCCCGAAACCGTCCTGTCTCTCGGGCACCCGCGACAGTTCGTCCTCCTTCCTGACGTGGAAGGCCCCGGACAACGGTGGGTCGGACATCGTCAACTATCAGGTCTTCCGCGCCACCAGCGCGGGCAACGAAGTTTACCTCGGTCAGACCGGTAGCGCGAAGACCGCCTACACGGACGCCACGGCGGGTTCGGTGATCCCGAACTATTATTACGTGGTCAAGGCGATCAACGCCGTCGGCACCGGCGTGGCGAGCAACGAGATCAACCTGACCATCGCGCCAGTAGCGCCGGTCGAAAACGTCTGCGCGTTGCCTGGCCGCACGATCTTCACCGATGCGGCTGGCGACAACGTGCCGCCTTCCGCCGGCACCGATCTGCATTCCTTCCAGATCTCGCAGCCGTACTCGTCCGACGGCGTGTTGCGTCTGGGCTTCACGATCAACACCGACGCGGGCATCTCGCCGCAGCCGACCAACAGCGCCTGGTACGTGGCGATGAAGTTGGTCAACGGCGCGACCACCACCTACAAGGCGGTTCACATGACGTACAAGGCGACCAGCCCGAACACGCCGACGTTTGAGTCCTACACGCCCTCGCCGAACAACAGCGGCACGGTGGACGGCCGGTTCGTCACGACCGGCAGCGAAATCCCGGCGCAGGCGGGCAGCGCCTACGACACGACCAACGGCAAGATCACGATCATCGTCAAGGCGAGCGACCTCGGCTTGAGCGCGGGCCAGACCATCGCCGGCTTCGTCTCCGCCGTGACCCTGACCACCGACGTGAACGGCACCGGCGGCGTCACGCAGACGGTCGATTCGATGCCCGACAGCCTCGCCTACACCGGCACGTACACGATCCTGACGAACAGTTCCTGCGGGCCGGCGTCGCTCGTGTTGAACTCCGTCGGATCGCGCAAGACGCACGGGTCGGCCGGCACGTTCGATGTGGACCTCCCGCTGACGGGCAACCCCGGCATCGAATGCCGCAATGGCGGGTCCAACGGCACGCACACGGTTGTCTTCACCTTCGGCGCGCCCCTGGTGAGCGTGGGCGCAGCGACCGTGACGGGTGCCGGCAGCGTGAGCAGCAGCGGCATTGACCCCAACGATCAGCGCCAGTATGTCGTGAACCTGACGGGCGTCGCCAACGCCCAGACGATCACGGTCAGCCTGAGCAACGTGACGGATTCCCTCGGTGCGACCAGCGCCAATCTCGCCGCGCCGATGGCCGTGCTCGCGGGCGACACCAACGCGGACCGCAGCGTTAATGCCGGGGACATCAGCCAGACCAGATCGCAGTCCGGCAACTTCGTCACCAGCGCGAACTTCCGGG
Source organism: uncultured Verrucomicrobiota bacterium (assembly GCA_937873255.1). Taxonomy (GTDB): domain Bacteria; phylum Verrucomicrobiota; class Verrucomicrobiia; order Chthoniobacterales; family SZAS-18; genus CAHJWO01. The sequence goes on from CALMVM010000243.1 coordinate 3,047, forward strand.
AGGACGTGACGGTCGATGGCTCCATCAACGCGGCGGATATTTCTTTCGTGCAGAGCAAATCCGGCACGGCGCTCCCGAGCGCTCGAAGCAACCTGCGCGAGAAGGACTCGCGTCAGCCCACGGCGGTTGCACCCACCCGGGTCGAAGCCGAAGGGCGCTAGAGATTTTTTACTTTACCATTCACCAGACCAAGGAGTAGTCGAAGGGGACACAAATGAAAAAAGCAATCGTCGCATTCGCCCTGTTTTTGTTGACGGCCTCGGCCGCGTTCAGCCAAACGCAGTCCATCGCTTTCACCAATAGCACGGGCGGCAACTCGAGCACCATTGCCGCGAGCGCCTCTTTCACGCTGACGGCGCACCAGACCGTCTCGGGCTACAATTCCAACGTTGAGTCCTACTCGCTTCAACTGCCCACGGCCCTCGCGCCCTACATCACGATCACCGGGGCGACGTATTTCACGTTTACCCTTGCCAACCAGGCTGACTATCCCAAGGTCTTTACTTCGACCACGGGAGCCAGCAGCGGATTTGTCACGGAACAGGGATCGGGTAACGGGCTCAGCGGCGACCTGGGCGGGACTTCTTCCTCCAGTTCGGGTTTCGCTCCGGGCACCTACCAGGTGACGAATCTAAACTTCACGCTCAACGGCGCGCCTTCGGGCACCTATGTGATCGCATCGACCACCGTGAATCCGAAGGTTTCGATTGTCAGCGACTCAAATTTCGCCACCCACAATCTGGCCCAGTCGACCTTCACGCTGACCGTCGTCCCCGAGCCGTCGAGCTGGGCGATGCTGCTTGCCGGCGGAGCCATCGCGCTGGGCATCTCCTACCGGCTGCGCCGCCGCGTCGCTTGATGTGTCTCGCTCCACGGGGGCGCGCGATGGGGAGCCGTCGCTTTTTGTTGCTTCGGGCCGTCCGTCGGCGGTTTACTCGGGGAATGGAAAATCCTTTTTCGGTCTTCGCCGGATTGTTGGGCGTCGTCCTGTTCACGGCAGCAGCGAACGGGCAGAACGCCAACCCCGCGCAACCCTCGCCGTCAGCCGTTGCCCAGCCGCGGTTGATCGACGCGGGCACTCTGCTCACCAAGGAAGAGGTAGCCAGCGTGCAGGGCTGCGCGATCACGAACGCGGAAAGTAGCACCGGCCAGAGCGGGCAATTCAGCCTGACGCAATGTTATTACACGGCCTCCGAGCCGGACCGCTCGGTCAGCCTCGCACTCGTGCAGACCGCCCCCGGAGACCCCGCGCACCACACGGCGAAGCAGGGGTGGCACGAGACGTTCGACCGTTACGCCAAGGCCGACGACGACGACGAGGAAGAGGAGCGCGAAAAACGCGAGGCGGCGGAGAAAAGGTCCGGGTCTCCCAACGCGCAAACCCACGGCGAGGAAGAACGCGAGAAGGAGCACGAAAACCCGCCCCTCCGCATCGACAACCTGGGCGATGCGGCGTATTGGACGAGCAACCAGATCGGCGGCGTACTGTACGTGCTCAAAGGGGAAATGTTCATCCGCATCAGCGTCGGCGGCCGGGACAAGCCGGACGACAAGCTCGCCAAATCCAAGGCCCTCGCCGTCAAGGCCCTCGCGCGGATGTAAGGACGCGGCAAACGACCGGCGACATGCGCGTCCTCGTCGTGGAAGACGATCCGAAGATTGCCGGATTCATCGTCGATGGATTGCGCCACGAGGGTCACGCGGTGGAATGGATGGCCGAGGGCGAATCCGGCCTGCGCTGTGCCTCGTCCGGGAAGACCGATTTTGACGCCGTCGTCCTCGATCTCATGCTGCCGCGCCTGGACGGGTTCGGAGTTCTGGCGGGAATGCGCGCGCAACACATCCCCACGCCCGTGCTGATGCTCAGCGCGCTGGCGTCCGTGGACGACCGCGTGCGCGGCCTGCGCGCGGGGGCTGACGATTATCTGGTCAAGCCTTTCGCCATGGACGAACTGGTCGCCCGCTTGCTCGCGTTGGCGCGGCGCACCCTGACCACCCGGGAGCCGGCGGCCGCGCCGGTGCTGCTGACGTGTGCGGACCTGACGTTGGACCGCCTCAGCCGGCGAGCGCGGCGGGGAACGGTGGACATCGAACTCCAGACCAGGGAGTTCGCGCTGCTCGAATATTTCCTCGTCAACGCGGGCCGCACGCTGACGCGCGCCATGATCCTCGAACACGTCTGGGGCTGGACGTTCGACCCGCGCACGAACGTCGTGGATGTCATCGTGTTGCGCCTGCGCCAGAAGACCGAGCAGGGCGGGGGGACGAGGCTCATCCACACCGTGCGCGGCACCGGCTATGTTCTCCGCGCTGGCTAGACCGTTCGCCCGCTCGCTGGGCCGGCGCATCAGCGCGTGGTACGCGGCCGGGTTCATCATGAGCTTCCTCCTGATCGGGCTGTTCGCCGCCTGGATCATCGAGGATTCCGGCCTCCGCGCCGACCGCGAGGAGATCCGCGAGAGATTCGACCGGGAGGCGGCCCGTTATCGGAAACTGGGTCCCGACGCGTTTCTGCGCGGGACGGGGCGCGAGCCGTCCGACATTGAGGCCGTCCTCGTCCGGCTGGGTGACACGCAGGGACGGACCCTTTTGCTAGTTCCTTCTTCCGGGGAAGAGGCGAGCGAGGTCGAGTTGGTGGAAGCACGGTTCCAAGCGATTCGGACTCCTGGTTGGCAGCAAATCCCCGGCGGGGAAGGAAAGGCTTTCTGGCAGGTGTATACCGAAGCCATGCCCGATGGCTGCTGGCTACAGGCGGCCATGAGCGACCGGCGCAGGGACCAGACGCAGGCACGTCTGCGCGCGGTGGTCCTGCCCGTTGCCGGGGTGGTGTTGCTGGCGGCCCTAGTGGGGGCGGCCGGTCTGACGAGGCAGGCGCTACGGCCGGTGCGTCAACTGATCGACACCACCCGCCAGGTCGTCCAACGCGGGGATATGACCGCGCGGGTTCCCGCCCCGACCGAAAACGGCGACGAGCTGAATGAACTCAACGGTTTGTTCAACCAGATGCTCGCGCGCAACGAGACTCTCATCCGGGGGATGCAAGAGGCCCTGGACAACGTCGCCCACGATTTGCGGACGCCTCTTACCCGGCTCCGCAGTTCCGCCGAGGCCGCGTTGCGCACGCCCGCCGTCGGGAGCGACGCGCGCGGTGAGGCGCTCACCGATGCCATCGAGGAATCGGGACATGCGCTGGCCGTGTTGAGCGTCCTGATGGACATCTCGGAAGCCGAAAACGGCGTGATGCGCCTGCAACTCGCCTCGCTTTCCCTGGCCGAATTGGTGCGGGCGGCCACCGACCTTTACGAGTATGTCGCGGAGGAGCGACAGGTGCGTTTTCGCATCGACGTGCCGCAGCCATTGATCGTCTGGGCCGACCGCATCCGCGTCCAGCAAGCCATCGCCAACCTGCTCGACAACGCCGTCAAATACAGCGCGTCGGGCGGCGAGGTGAGCATCGAGGCCGGTTGGCAGGACGCCACGCACGGCGAGGTCTGGCTGCGAGTGCGCGACCAGGGCAGCGGCATCGCCGCGCACGACCTTCCGCGCATTTGGGATCGGCTCTACCGAGGCGACCGCAGCCGCTCGCAACGCGGGAGCGGCCTGGGTCTGAGCCTGGTCAAAGCCATCGCGCAGGCGCACGGGGGACGGGTGGAAGTCACCAGCGAGCCGGGCGTCGGGTCCGTCTTCACCATGATCTTACCCGCGCGGGACCCGGGGGCCGGCGCAGGGTGACGGGGACGCCGCCGCCAAGCAGGGCGACAGAGGACGATAGTGGTACGGTTTGCCTCTTCCGCAGCCCCGGCAGGGGCGGAAGAGTTTAGCCCACGGCGCGAGCCGTGGGTACACGCCCCAAAAGCGTGTCAGCCCTGGCAGGGGCGTAAGAAAATCAGCCTGGTTTCATGGAAACGTCCGCGTCTTTTCTTACGCCCCTGCCGGAGCTATGCCGACGGATATCTTCTTTCCCACGGCTCGCGCCGTGGGCTAAACTCTTACGCCCCTGCCGGGGCCGCGGAGGAAACCAGATCGTACCAACATAGGAGACCAATCGGTTGACGCGATGACCTCACAGCGCCGTGCCTTCACATGAAAGTGGCTCTGCCGGTTCGCGTTGGATTTGACGTGACTTCGCTTTTTCGAGCCGGGTGCTGAGTTAGTCTGGGGTGCC
>CALMVM010000244.1:0-316 GCA_937873255.1 uncultured Verrucomicrobiota bacterium
CAACTCTTGACCCCCTCCCGGCCGCGTTATAGGCTGGCAATCTTCCCGGCGGACGAACGGTCCGGGGCTTGGCATTGCCTTGTCCACGGCCCGTTCCCCGGCCGGTCGCCCGGAGGGAGATGCGGTCCGTTTCCCCACGGGTAAGATTACCCAAACCAGGGCCAAGTCGGACACCGTGGAAACATTTTTCTCCAATTACCAGCCGGACGACTTCTTCGACGAAATGTTCAGCGCTCCCGGCGAGGCGCGACCCCATTACGAGACGCTCCTGGAACGCTTCCGCGAGATGGGCCACGATGAATTCGGGCGCAAGCGC
>CALMVM010000244.1:326-11642 GCA_937873255.1 uncultured Verrucomicrobiota bacterium
GACTCGCCGACCAGTCGTTTCTCTCGCAGGGCATCACGTTCACGGTCTACAGCGACAGCCAAGGCACGGAGAAGATTTTCCCGTTCGACCTGATCCCGCGCATCATCCCGGCGGAGGAGTGGGACCTCCTGGAGCGCGGCCTGACCCAGCGCATCCGGGCGCTGAACCTGTTTTTGCACGACGTTTACCACGAGCAGCGCATCCTCAAGGAGAAGGTGATCCCCGAGCAATACGTGCTCAGCGCGGCGCATTTCCGCAAGGAGTTCATGGGCTTCAACGTGCCCCGGGACATCTATATCCACATCTGCGGCACGGACCTGATCCGCGACCGCGACGGCAATTATCTCGTGCTGGAGGACAACGGCCGCACGCCGTCGGGCGTGTCGTACGTGCTGGAAAACCGGCAGGCGATGAAGCGGGTTTTCCCTCGGCTTTTCGGGAAATACCACGTCCGACCGGTGGACGACTACGCGCAAAATCTGCTCAACCTCCTGCGTTACATCGCGCCCGAGAGCAAGCGCGACCCGACCGTGGCGCTGTTGACGCCGGGTATCTACAACTCGGCGTACTACGAGCATTCGTACCTGGCGCGTTCGATGGGCATCGAGATCGTCGAAGGGCGCGACCTCGTGGCGCAGGGCGACGGCGTGTTCATGAAAACGACCAAGGGCCTCAAGCCCGTGGACGTGATCTACCGGCGCATCGACGACGATTTTCTTGACCCGCAGGTGTTCCGGCCCGACTCGATGCTCGGCGTGCCGGGCATCGTCAACGCCTATCGTCACGGCAAGGTCAGCCTCGCCAACAGCATCGGCACGGGCGTGGCCGACGACAAGGTGATGTATTATTTCGTGCCCCGGATGATCAAATTTTACCTCGGCGAAGACCCGATCTTGCCCAACGTCGAGACGTATCTTTCCAGCGAGGAGGACGACCGCAAGTTCATCCTCGAAAACCTCCACAAACTCGTGGTCAAGAGCGCCAACGAGAGCGGTGGGTACGGCATGCTCATCGGTACGCAGGCGAGCAAGGAAGAGATCGAGAGTTTCCGCGAGAAGATCGTCGCCAACCCGCGCAACTTCATTGCGCAGCCGGTGGTGTCGCTGTCGCGTTCGCCGTCGTACTGCGAGGGCGGCGTGGAAGGCCGGCACATCGACCTGCGGCCGTACATCCTCTACGGGGAAAAGATCACGATCATCCCCGGCGGCCTGACGCGAGTGGCGATGAAGAAGGGCAGCCTCGTGGTCAATTCCTCGCAGGGTGGCGGGAGCAAGGATACTTGGGTGTTAGAAGAGTGATCGTGCTATATTTTCCTTATGGCAATGGTCAACGAAGTGCGCCGCATGATGGAGGACAAGCCCTTCAAACCGTTCTCTATCGTGACGAGCAGCGGACAAGGTTATCGTGTTGCAAGCGTCGATCATATCGACATTGCACCGACCGGAAATCAACTCGCCGTCTGGCACGATGACGGCACCTGCTCGATCATCGGCTCGCTGCACATCACAGCGATTGAAATCGACAAACCGTCCACGCAACAGCCTGCCTAGCTATTTACTCAGTTCGTACCGGATCACTCCATGCTAAGCCGAGTCGCCGAATGCCTTCTGTGGATGAGCCGCTACATCGAGCGGGCCGAAAACAATGCCCGTTTGTTGGAGGTCAATCTCCAACTGATGTTGGACTTCGATAGCCAGAGCGAGGCGACCGTTCGCCAGCATTGGGCGCCGATCATCAATTCGCTCGAAGACCAAGAACTCTTCCACGAATTCTATCAGGAAGCTGACGGCGATTCAGTCGTGGAGTTCGTCACCTTCGAGCAGAAAAATCCTAATTCGATTTTCTCCTGCCTCGCCCGCGCGCGCGAAAACGCACGCAGAGTGCGTGAGCAGATTTCCTCCGAGATGTCGGAGCATCTCAACAGTCTTTACCTGTTCATTCGTTCGGAGGATGCGCGCGAACTCTTCCGCACCAGTTCGTACCAATTCTACCAGCGTATTTTGCACGGGTCGTTCCAGTTCATCGGCATCACCGACGCCACGATGACCCACGGCGAGGGTTGGGACTTTATCCAGTTGGGAAAGTTTCTGGAACGCGCCGACTGCACCTCGCGCATCCTCGACGTGAAGTACCACATTCTCCTGCCCAGCGGCGAACGCGTCGGCGGCAACGTGGACACCGTGCAATGGATGGCCGTGCTGCGTTCGTGCAGCGCATTGGAAGCGTACAGCAAACTCTACGTCGGCCAGATCGCTCCGTGGAAGGTGGCGGAGTTTTTGATTCTTCACGATTGTTTCCCGAGGGCGTTGCGGCACTGTGTGCATCAGGTGGATTATGCGTTGCACCGCATCAGCGGCGTGCCGGAAGATCGTTTTTCCAACGAGGCCGAACGTCTCTCGGGCAAAATGCGCGGTGACCTGGACTACACGCGCATCGGCGAGATCTTCCAGATGGGCCTGCATGAATATCTGCACCGCTTGCAGACTCGTCTCGGCGAGATCAGTCAAGCGACGGAAGAGTTTTATTGCGAGATCACCAAGGAGCCGTCGTCGCAAAGCCAGAGCCAGAGCCAGAGCCAGAGCGGGGGCGGTTCGCAGAGCCAGAGCCAGAGTCAGACGGCGCTACGCTGAGGAAAATGACGAATGACGAATGACGAATGACGAATGACGAATGACGAGCGGCAGGGAACGCCGGTCCGATGGACTTGTGCAAAAAGGATACGGTGCACGACATTTTCACTCCGCCCTTCGTCATTCGTCATTTTGTCAGTTCCAATCGGTATTTCGCCGCGCCGGGCAAAAAAGGCGACGCCTTGCCGGCCGTCCAATTCTCGTGACCCGCGCGGTAAAAGCGCGACAGTGGATGCCCGCTCGCCCCGCCCGGTTGCTCGAAGATCCCCTCCTCCTCGCGTCCCGGTGAAACCACCATCCGCATCGATGCGCCGAAGCTCGGCAACTGCACGCGCGGCATGTTGGCGTCCCCCGGCAACGCCTGTGCCGGCATGTCCAACCAGCCGGCCACCCGCGCGGGCAACGCACCGCTGAGCGGATGCTGCATCGCCAGCATGTTATAGCGGCCCCAGGTGCATTCCGACAATCCGAGCGCGTCGGGCTGCTGGTGTTCGCCGAATTTCGCCGTCATCTGCGCCGCGCGTAATAATAGGTCGTCCCACGATTTGGCCGACGACGGCAACAGGTGCGCCGGGCGTGCTTGAAGAATGCTCCACAGCGGTTGGTCCGCGTTCGTCCCGAGCTTGGCGACGGGATCGCGCTTCTGCACGGGTTCGAGGATCGGATTGACCACCATCGTCGTCACCACCCGACGAAACTCGCGCAACAACCGGTAGCCGGCCGCGTTGACTGAGGCGTGTCCGTCCCAACCGCGCACGATCTCGCGCAATTCCTCCAGGGTGGGCTGCCCCTCGACTGCCGGGTCGCCGAGCGTGCTCATCAACAACTCCCGCCAGCGCGCGAGGTAGAGCGCCTCGTCGTCGAGTTGCACGGCCAGGAGATCGGCCGGTTTTGCTGCGTGGCCCGTGATCGCGGACAACCGGTCGCGGATCTGCCCGGAGCGGTTCGGCCCGTCGTAACCGGCGTCGCCCAGCAGCGCCAGCATCTCGCCGCCAACCGCACGGTTGTTGGCCGACCAGAGTTGGCCGGCGGCGGGGTTACGAATCACCGGCACCTGCTCCGGCGGCAGGAAACCGTCCCAATGCCGCGTGCCGTCCGCCCAGCTCTGCGGCGAATGCCCGTCGAACCCCACCCGGCGCGGCACGCGGCCGAGGATCGACCAGGCTACGTTGCCATCGCGGTCGCCGACCAGGAAATTCTGCGGATGGATGCCAGCGTGGTGCGCGACGGTCAGCGCCTCTTCCATGTTGTGCGTGTCCATCAGCTCGGCCAAGTCCAGGTTGATTGCCCCCGGGTCGTATTCGGACCAATGCCGCGCGTACACCGGCCCGCCTTTGCCCGGCCGCGTGAGGAGCGGTCCCCAGCGCGTCATCCAAACGTCGCACGCCTCCGGTTTCCCGCCGTGGACGGCGAGCGATTCGTGGACGACCTCGAACGGCTCCCACCCCGTGCCGTCGGGCACGCGGTAGCGGCCCGGATCGGCCGGATCGACCTCGACCACGACGAGATCGCAGGTGTCGATGTAGCTGTTCGTGAACCCCCACGCGACCCGCCCGTTGCTGCCGATCACCAACGCCGGTACGCCGGGCAGCGTGACGCCCGTGCACGTCCCCTCGGGCAGCACCAGCGACGCGCGGTACCAGAGATTGGGCACGGCGAGGCTCAGATGGGGATCGTTGGCGACGAGCGCGCCCCCACCCTCGGTCCGAGCGCCGGCCAGGACGAAAGAATTCGACCCCGGCAACGCGTCCGGGTCGACGGAAACCGCCGCCGTCAGCACCGGCTCCGGGGCCGCCTCGCCCGGCGCGAACGGCCGCGCGGTGAAATGCGCGGCGTCGGGCACCGGCGGCGCGGGCGCGGTCGAGCCGTCCAGCGCCGCGCTGCGTTCGGTGACGAGCGGGCGCAAAAACGCGAGCGCCTCTTCGTCGTACGTCTGGGCGATGGCGGCGCGGGAACGTTCGTCGCTGCCGTCGGTTTCGAGCGTCATCGACATGGCGAAGATGACCAATAGGCAGTCCTCGCGCGACCACGGCCGGGGCGCGGCGCTCAACAGGAAATATTCCCAGGGACGCGCGCCGAGGGCATCGAGGCCGGCGTTGACCCCGGCGACGTAGGCATCGATCTGGCGCGCGTGCTCGGGGGTCATCGCCGCCATGAGCGCGGCGGCGCGGCGGCGGAAAAGGTGCTGGCGCGCCTCGCGGTCCATCTTGAGCGTGCCGGGGCCGGCGAGTTCGGACAATTCCCCCGCGCCCTGCCGCCGCAGGAGGTCCATCTGGAAAAAACGGTCCTGCGCGTGGAGAAAACCCAGCGCGCGAAACAGGTCTTTCCGATTGCGGGCGCGAACGGTCGGCACGCCATCGGCGTCGCGTTCGACCGAGACGGTCTCCGTCAGTCCGGGCAGTTTCCGCGAACCGTCGAGCGTCGGCAGGCTGGCGCGCAGCAGCAACCACCCCGCCACCGGCACGAGCAGGATCAGGACGACCAACACGACAGCCAGTCGAAACAGGATTCGCAGGAATCGGAGGCGGGGGCGCGGCATCGTCCGGGATGAGAAAACAAAAAAACGCGCGGGGGAAGGTAAAAACGACCCGTTTTAATAGTCAGTTTCCTCCCAACGCCATCGCCCGGCGGTAGGCCTCGCGCAGGCGGGAGCGGTAGCCGTCCCAGGTGAAATGCCCCAGCGCCCGCGCCCGCGCCGCCTCGCGCATGGGAGGGAGGAGTTCGGGGTGGCGGTAGAGGCGTTCGATGGCCGCGCAGAGCGCGTCCAGGTCGTTGACCGGCACGTTCAGGCCGTTGACGCCGTCGAGCACCACGTCGCCGGATTCGCGCGTGGTGATCTGCGGCAATCCGCACGCCGCCGCCTCGCAGGTCACCTTGGCGCAGCCCTCGCACTGCGACGGGAAAACGTGGACCGTCGCCGCCCGGTAGTGATCTTCGACCCGTTCTGCCTTGCCGACGACGCGGACGTTTTCCTTCGCGTATTTCGCCAGGAAAGACTCGATCTCCTCGTGGACATGGCCGACCAGAACCAACTCGGCGTCGCGCAAATCGAGCCGGTGCCATGCTTCGAGCAGCAGATCGACGCCCTTTCGCCGAATGAGCGCCCCGACGAACAGCGCGCGGAAAATCGTCGGCGGCTCGCCCGGTTGGAAACGGGTGATGTCCGCGCCCTCGTCGGTGTTGAAGACGCGTTCGGACGCGAACCCGGCGGCGAGGAACGTCTCCGTCGCATACGTCGAACGCGTGAGCACGAGCGTCGCGCGGCGGTATTCCTCGCGCAGCCGCTCCGGCCGCACCGGCAGGCGGTCCAGCCACCGGCGGGGCAGGACGCGGCCCGCCCAACCGCCCGGCGGCGGGATCGTCTCGTGCCTGCGGTAGCCGTCATCGACGTGCCAGGTCGGGATGTCGAGCACGGAGGGAATGCCGCGCGCGTTCGCCTCCCGCAACGCTTCCAGACTATCGCCCGCCCAACCGTGGAAGAAATCGTAGCGCCCCGTGCGGAGTTCGGCGGCGGCGGCGCGGCCCGCCTGATGTTTTTTCGCGCCGTAATAATAGGGACGATCCAGAAACGACAGCAACCGCACTAGCGACCAGCGCAGGGAATGGACTTTCGCGTCGGGAATGTCCGCGCAACGGTTCTGGTACGCGACCGCCTTGCCGAGATAACCGCCGGCGAGCGAAAGCCGGAGTTGTTCCTGCGCGCAGAGCTCCAGTCCAATCCCGCCGATCCGCGCGCTCGTGGCAAACAGCAGGTTGCGCGGCAGTCCGGCGGACGCAGCATCGGAGGCGGCAGGTGGGGGATTGTTCATCGGGACAGCGCAGCGCGCCAAAAGAACGCCAACCGGCCCGGGGACGCAAATCCCACTCAGCCGTCTTCAGCAGTCGGATGCAGCGACGTGTCAGGCGCGGCCAAGTCGCGTTTCTGGAGAAAATACCTCGTATGACCGACCGGATAATCCTCCAACTGGCCAAAGACACGGTAACCGAGGCGTTCGTAAAAGCCCAGGGCCTGGAAGCTGAAGGTGTCCAGGTGCGCGTGGCGGCAGCCTCGCTGTCGTGCCTCCGCCTCGGCGGCGAGCAGGAGTTGCCGGCCCACCCCGCTGCCCCGCAACTCTTGCGTCACCCAGAGGATTTTGACGAAGAGCCACTCCCAATTCGTGTATCCAAGCAGGCCGCCCACGGGTTGCCCCTCCCAGCGGGCGACCACGTCCAAGGCCTGATAGTTCTGTGGTTCGGTCTGCGTGTCGTTGTACTCGACCAGCGAGCGGACAACCTGCTCGGCTTCGGCGGCGGGAAGCGCCGGTTCTACTCTGACGGTGATGTCCGTGAGCATCTCATTAAAAAGTGGCGTTCAGCGGGTCTCAACGAACAACTTTTCCGCTCGTCAGACAAGCCTTTCCGCTTGGCAGTAGGACGGGGCCTGCGGCAGGTTGCGCGCGATGCACATCGGCTTGGCACGGCGGGGGTGGTCGCCGACGGGCGGCGCGGAAGGTTATCTACGCCGGCTAGGTGCGGCGCTCGCGGCGGCAGGACACCGCGCGACGCTTTTCGCCAGCCCGGAGTGGCCCCGCACCGAATGGCCGGCGGATGCGGGGTTCGAGACCGTGCGTGGGGGGAATCCGAAGGCGTTCGCCGACGCGCTCGCAAAGTTGGAACCGACACGGCGTTGCGACGTGTTGTTTAGTTTGGAGCGGGTCTGGAAGTGCGACTGCTACCGCGCGGGCGACGGGCTCCACCGTGCGTGGCTCACACGTCGCGCGCGCTTCGAGCCTGCGTGGCGTAGTCGTCTGCGACGTTGGAACCCGAAACACCGCCAACTCCTCGCGTTGGAAGATGCGTTGTTCGGAAAGGGCGGAGCGCGCGTGGTCATCGCCAATTCGCGGCTCGTGCGCGACGAGATTCGCGCGCATTTCCCGATATACGCACCGGAACGCATCGCGGTCGTCCACAATGGTTTGCCTTCCCGGTATTTCGAGAAAACCGCGCCGGAAACGCGTGCACGTTCGCGGGCCGCGCTCGGGTTGACACCGGACGATTTCGCGCTGCTGTTCGCGGGCACGGGTTGGGAACGCAAAGGACTCGCTTGCGCCGTCGAGGCCGTGGGACTTTTGCCCGACACTCCTCGCCCCCGCCTGCTCGTCGCCGGCAAGGGCAACCCCCGTCCGTATCAGCGCCGACCCACGGACCGTATCCGTTTCCTTGGCCCGGTACGCGACATGCCCGCGCTCTACGCGGCGGCGGACCTCTTCGTGCTGCCGACGATATACGCCCAGTTTTCCAACGCCTGCCTCGAAGCCATCGCCGACGGCCTGCCGGTGTTAACCACCTCAGCCAACGGCTTTGCCGAGATCCTGACCCCAGGCATCGACGGCGACGTGTTCGAGGCAGGCGACCAAGCCGCGCTCGCGGCCCTTTGCTCCCGTTGGGTCGACCCCGCCCGCCGCGCCGCCGCGTGTACCGCCTGCGTCGCCACGGCCTCGCGGTTCACCATCGAGCGCAACGTCGCAGAAACCCTGAATATCCTCACGCGCCTTGCGTCCAAACCGGCGGCGTCGGCGGATTGAAAAAGCAGGGGCCGAAAAAGACGCGTTCGACGGGCACCGGCGATTGCCCCCCGCAACCTGTTGTGCCAGAATCATGATCGGACCCCAATAGGCCGCCCTCTCGTGACAAACGACACCGCCTATCCCCAAGACGTGGCTGCGGTCATCCTCGACCGCTGGCACCGGATACAATCCGGCCAGGAACGCGGCCCCAACCCGTGGATGGACCAGCCGCCCAGCCGCGAGGCGCTCGCGCGGGTCGTGCAGGTCTGTTACCAGGCCAGCCTGCTGAGGGAAGAGTCGCGCCCGGTGACGTTCCGGCTCATCCTCGCGGAACCCGGCATGTTTCCGTGCGACCAGGGACCGCCCGAGGGCCTCCACTGCCTGCGGTTCTCGCAGACGCGGCCGTTCAATCCGCTGGAGGCGCGGCGGCTCTCGCCGGCCGCCAATTTTTACCGCTCGCTCATCGGCGTTTGCCTGGATGAAAAACGCGAGGCCCCGCGCATTTGGGGCATCCTGCATTCCGGCCTGCGCTGGCTCCAGAACGTCCACGGCGGACGCGGCCGGGCCCAGACGTTGCCGCCCGCGCTGGTGTTGAGCGTCACCGCGCCGGGTCAGATCACCATCGGCTTCGGCTCGGAAGTCATCGCGCGCGCGGAGGGCGGCCGGCTGCTCGGTCCGTCGTTCAACGTGTTCGAGTCCGTGTGGATTCGCAACATCTTCGAGCCCGTGCGCACCGAGCTTTTCAACCTGCACGACCAGGCGCGCGCCAAGCGCGGCGCGACCTGGGCCCCGCTCGATCCGATGCTCGTGCGAATCGTTTCCCAGCACGCGGTAAAGAGGCTGATCTCCGCCCTGCGCGGCGCGCACCACGGCGCGACCATCATGTTTTTGCCCACCGCGTTCGCCCAGGAACTCGGCGACGGCAACCGCTACATCGACCTGAAGTACCGCTTCAACGAAGGCGAGCCGCGCAACCGCTTCCGCTCGCTGGTGGTCAACATCATGAACCGCGTGGCCGAACTCTACGCCGGTTCCAAGGAGACCGTCGGCTGGCTCGAATACGCGCTCAGCAACGACGAAAACCTCGCCGCCTTCGACGAGGCGATCTTCGAGATGGCGTACCTCGTGGCGGGTTGCGCGGAGGTGGACGGCGCGGTGGTGCTGACCAAGAGTTTCGAGTTGATGGGGTTCGGCGGCGAGATCAGCGGCGAATTGCCCGGCGGCGTGGCGGTGCGGCGTGCGCTGGACCTCGAAGGCGACCAAGGCGAGGAAGAGTTCACCGAAAGCGTCGGCACGCGGCACCGTTCGGCGTACCGGTTGTGCCTGGCCGCGCCGGACGCGATGGCGATTGTCATCTCGCAGGACGGCGGCGCGCGGATCGTGCGCAGCCGCGACGGCGTGGTGACGTACTGGGACTACGCGTCCACGACCTCGCTCGATGTCTGATTCCCCGACGCCGCACCGCCGCCGGCCGCGCTACCGGGGCAAGAATCCGCGCGCCTTTCACGAGAAATACAAGGAACACGACCCCGGGCGTTTCCCGGAGACCGTGCAAAAAGTGCTCGACTCCGGCAAGACCCCGGCGGGCACCCACCGGCCGATCCTGGTCGCGGAAATCCTCGAAGTGCTCGCGCCGCAACCGGGCGAGTTCGTGGTGGATTGCACGTTCGGCTACGGCGGGCACGCGGAGGCGATCCTCCGACGGATCGCAACCAAGGCGGGAGGCCATCTGCTCGCGCTCGACACCGACCCGCTGGAGGGTCCGCGCACGTTGGAACGATTGCGCGGGGCGGGGTTCGGTCCGGACGTGTTGACGTGGGAGCGGCGCAACTTCGCCGGATTGGCGGGCGTGCTGGCGGCGCGCCGGTCGGGAGGCGCGGACATGATCCTCGCGGACCTGGGAATTTCGTGGATGCAACTCGACGTACCCGCGCGCGGGTTTTCCATGAAAAACGACGGCCCGCTCGATATGCGCATGAACCCCGGGCGCGGGCCGACCGCCGCCGAATGGTTGTCCAAAGCGCGTCCCGAGACGCTCGCGCGGGCGTTGGCCGAAAACGCCGACGAACCCCGCGCGGAAGCCATTGCCGCCGCCCTCGCCGGAAAGTTTTTCCCGACGACGCGCGCCCTCGCCGAGGCGGTGTCGAACGCCGTGCCCGCGCCCGTGCGCGAGGAAACCGTGCGGCGGGTGTTCCAGGCGGTGCGGATCGCGGTCAACGAGGAGTTCGGCGCGCTGGACATGCTTTTGCGCACGTTGCCGGGATGCCTCGCGCCGGGCGGCCGGGCGGCGTTTTTGACGTTCCACTCCGGCGAGGACCGGCGTGTGAAGGCGGCGTTCAAGGAAGGCCGGCGCGCGGGGGTTTACGCGGAGATCGCCGAGGAGGTCATCCGCCCCGGCGTGCTCGAACGGCGGGATAACCTGCGCGCAAGCTCCGCCAAACTGCGGTGGGCGCGGCGAGCCTGACTTCAACCGCCGGAGAGTTCGGTGTGCTTGCGGGCGTTGCCCCGGGCGAGGGCAGCCGGGTATTTTTGTTCGTTGAGACCCAACTTTGCCCAGAGCGCGCGGGGCAGGTCGATGCCGAGCACATCGGCGAGACGGATGACGGCCGCGAGCACGTCGGCCAACTCGTGTTCGACGGCTTGCTTGCCCTTCGGGGTATCGGCCACCCGTGCGGATTCTTCCGGCGTGAGCCACTGGAAGATTTCCAGCAACTCGCCCGCCTCCCCGGCAAGCATCATCGCCAGGTTTTTCGGCGTGTGGAACCGCTCCCACTCGCGCGCTGCCGCGAACTCCCGCTGGAACCGCCGCACCGCTGCGAGGTCGAGCATTTGCTGCGCCGGCGTAGGGTCGTCGTGGGCGTTCTCCATCCCCGTTTGTACATGCTCGCGGCCGGACCGACAACTTCCGCCCCCCAAAAGCCAACGCGGGGAAATCCGGCATCTCAGCTACTCGCAGGGGCGACGGCGTGTCTACTACTCCCCCTTTTATTTCGCCGGGGCGGAAAATCTCCGACCCAAATTGGGGAATGCACCCTCTGGGTTAAGGCGCGCGATTGCGTTTTTATGGCATGGCCAGCCGAGCTATTGCGCCCCGTACGGCGGCAAACCAATCACCTCGAATCACATGTACCCATCAGAAC
>CALMVM010000245.1:0-1655 GCA_937873255.1 uncultured Verrucomicrobiota bacterium
CTCTCCCACTCCGAACAAATACGGCGCGCTACCGCTCATCCCGGGCAACGCCCCGCAAGGCAGCTCGACCTACAAGATCGACGCCTCCACGTCGATCCGCACCGACCCGTTCATCACGACGCAAGGAGTCCAGGACGAGGGCCGCATCTATCGCGGCGGCTCGGTTTCCAATCCGGCCACGGCCGCCTCGGTTGACGGCTTGCCGAGCAACTATCTTCTCGGCGCAAACGCTCCCACGGCATTCGACCAGCAGATTGGTTTCGATGCCCGTTTCGGCACGGTCGGCGACATCGGCGCGTTCCGCTTCGACCGCCTCGCGCTGCTGGGCACACCGGCGATCTCCACGGCCAACGGCCCGATCAACCTCGCACTCATCGCCGACCACGGCATCTTCGACGCCTCCACGGTCGCCGCCAACGCCAACCCCGTGCTCAACCTCAACGGCCTGGGCAGCGTGTTGCTGGCCACGCGCAACGGCCCGATCACCTTCAACCAGAGCCTGACCTTCCAGAACACCGACGGCACCGCGCCGAACCTGACGATCTACGCGCGCGGCGGCGCGCTGGACCTGGAGAACACCACCCGTTTCGCCATCGGCGGCGCGCTCAACCTCTACAGCGACACCGGCACCACCCTCAATGTGCAGACCGGCGTCTCCACCGCCGCCGCCGGCACGATCAACGTTGTCTCCGGCGGCGGGCTGTCGATCGGCGGCACCTTTTTCGCCAACGGGGCCTTCACGGCGACCACCACCTCGACCGGCGGCGCGACGCCGGGCGGCGACTTCACGCTGGCGCGCCGCGCGGCGTTCGGCTCGCTGACGGGCGGGGCGATGGTCACCGCCAACGGAGCCATCACGCTCGACGGCGCGGCGTCGGCCGGCGGAGCCCTCGTGCTCACCGCGGGCGGCAACCTCACCGCCGGCACGACTTCCAGCCTGCAAGGCACCGGCGGCGCGACGTTGAGCAGCACCGGCGCGATGACCCTTGCCGGCACGCTCACCGCCGCCGGTAACGTGACGCTGCTTTCCACCGGCGACATGAACCTCAACGACCAGATCCGGCTGAGCGCGGGCGTGCTCACCGCCCGTTCCACCGGCGCGCTCGACATCACGGGCACGCTCGTCAACAGCGCCACGGGCGGCATTTTCTCGCTGCGAGGCGGCAACGTCACCGTGGAGCAAGCCGGTTCGATCACGGCCGGCGGCGATCCGCAGCAGGCTTCCGATCTGACCGCCACCGGTACGCTCGCCATCAACGGCACGGTCTCCGTCAACGCGGGCCGGCTGCAACTGACCACCGCCGGGGCGTTCGGCGTCGGCGCGAATGCCCTGGTCACCGGCAACCTGATCTTCATCAACGCCGGCGGGCCGGTCACGCTGGACCTGGGGCGTTTCCGGACCGGGGATGGCTCGCAGACCAGCCGCCTGAGCATCACCGGACAGTCCGCCGCGTTGAGCAACACCGCGACCAGCACCACGCTCAGCGCGACGTTTTCCGGCGTGGACGTGACCACCACCGGCGCGATCACGCTGGCGAGCGGGAGCTACAACTTCACCTCGCTGGTGGCGAGCAATCCGGCCACGTCGGCCGGTCCCGGCAGCCTGACCGCCGCGGCGAACACCCGGTTTGCCACCGCCCTGCTCCAGCTCGGCG
>CALMVM010000245.1:1694-3722 GCA_937873255.1 uncultured Verrucomicrobiota bacterium
ATGTCCAGGTCGCCAACGCTTCCAGCGACGCCCCGGCGTTTTTCATCAACGCCAGCCCCGGCCTGACCGTCGCGGGCAACGTCTCGCTCGGGGGCGGGAGCATCTCCGGCGGGACGCCGTCCGCCGTCAACGTGGGCGGCACGCTCACCACCACGGGCGGCGTGACCGTGTCGAGCCTCAACGTCGCGGGCAATTTCTCCGCCGGCAGCCTGAGCGCGCTGAATTTTACGTCCAACCTGCTCGACGGCAGCGCCAACCCCGCCACCCCGGCCGCCGTGGTCAGCGGGGTCGTCCGGCCGTTCCAGCCGGGTGCCGCGCACACGTTCAGCCTCGGCAGCTTCGCGGCGGACGGCGGGTTGCAGTTCGGCGGTTCGGCGACGGCCGGCTGTCTCGACGCCGCTTCGCTGACGCTCAACGTGCGTTCGGACCTCCGATTCGGCCCGAGCGTCACGCCGGGCCAGAGCGTCACCACGGCGGTCTTCGACGGCGCGTCCAGCACCGTCACGGCCGCCGCCCCGACGGCCGGGCGAGGCGGCGCGCTCGTGGCGAACATCAACAGCACCGGCAGCAGCGTCAGCGTCCAGATCACCGTGCCGACGCCCGCGCCCGGAGCGACGCCCGGCCCGACGCCCGACCTCCCGTCGCCGGTGTTGACCGCGCGCGGCGGCGCGGCCACGCGCGGACCTTCCGGCGCGGGCGGCAGCGGCGGCGCGGGCGGCAGCATTTCGCTCAACGGGCCGGAATTGACGGTCACCGACAGCGCGACGCTGGACGTTTCCGGCGGGGCTTTCGCCGACAGCAGCCCGGCTCCGTCGCCCACGGGAACGGCTCCCGCCGCCGGCGGCGCGGGTGGGGCGATCACGCTCAACGCCGCCAATTCGCTGTCGGTCTACACCAGTTACTACGACCGCCCCAACCCCGTGCTGCCCATCACGTCCTCGACGTTGTACAGCCCGGTCATCGTGCAGGCCAACGGCGGCGATGTCACGACGGCCTCCTCGGCCGCCGCCGCCCCGGGCAAGGGCGGCTCGATCAGCATCGCGTCGGGGCTGCTTTCCGTGTTCAACACGCAGCTCTCCGCGAACGGCGGCAACGTGTTGCGAGGCACCGGCGCGGGCGGCAGCGGCGGGCAGATCAGCCTCTTGAGCACCGGAAACAGCGGCGATGATTCCGCGCTCTCGCTGGAATACGTGAACCTGAGCGCCAACACCGGCGGCAACGGGAACGTGGGCCTCGGCGGCACCGGCGGGCGAATCACGGTGGCGTCCACCGACGCGTCGGACGCGAGCGGTCCCGACGCGACCAGTGCCATCAGCATGTACAACACCAGCCTCGTCGTCGGCACCGGCGATTCCTCCGGCACCTCGGCGTCGACGCCCTGCACGGCGAATGGCGGAACGATCAGCGTGACGAGCGCGCGGGTCGGCGGCTCGGGCATCTCGGTCTTAACCACCCAGTTGTACGCGCCGGTCGGCACCGGCCCGAACGGCTCGACCGGCACGGGCGGGCGGGTGAACGTCCAGACCAACGGCGCGGGCATCGACCTCAGTTATTCAAACCTCCTGGCCAGCGGAACAGGCAGCCAGATTTTCGTCAACACCGCCAGCAGCCCGGCCGCGCAGGCGGGTCAGATTTCATTTTACCAAACCAACCTCACCGCCGACATGCTGAAAGTGCAGGCGCTGGGCACCAATGGCACCATCTCCATCGGCGGCAGTTCGGTCCTGACCGGCAACACCCAACTCCAACTCTACGCCGGCTCGGGCTCCGGCAATGGCAGCCTGATCGAGTTCGCGGGCAACACCACGCTGACCAGCCGGACGACCGGCATCCTGTCGGCGTACACAATCAGGATCGACGACGGCGTGCAGGTCACCGTCGCGGCCCCGGCGTTGAACCTGTACACCACCTCGCCGCAGTTCAGCGGCAACGGCGGCAACGGCTCGACCAGCGGCACGTTCACGGGCAACGGCATCGTGACGATCAAGGGGGCTTACGGTTCGCCCGGCATGCCGACCCCGGCCCCGG
>CALMVM010000245.1:3732-9305 GCA_937873255.1 uncultured Verrucomicrobiota bacterium
CGTCGGCAACGACGACCACGGCGTCGGCCAGCGCGAATCCCAAACCGGCCGCCACCCCGACCGCGAACTCGCGCCAGACGCCGACAGCGTCAACCGCCCGCGCCGGACGCGTGCGCGCGACGGTGCCCTTCGAGGCGGTGCAGCCCTATCTGGTGCAGGGCGGGCCGGCGTTGCCGACGCGCCCGGGCAGCCCGGTTTCCGCCCGCCGGGTCGCGCCGACCGCCGGAGTTCCGGCCACGGCGGAGCGCGGAAGGTCTCCGCAGCCGCCGAGCACCGGCGCAATTCGCCCCGGGAACGTCTTGCAACGCTGAAGCCGGCGGCGGGGACGCGTCGGCTCCCGCGGCCGACAAAACCGTTGCCGATTCGTCCCTTGCATTTGGGGTCCCTCGTCGGGAAATTGCGCCGTGCAGGAAACCGAATTTTCCAACGGGGAACCCGAGACCAGTCCGCCCGTCGCAGAGATCCAGCCGCCGACCGAAGATCCGTCGATCAACGAGGCGGTCAAAAAACTCGTCAAGCAGTGGGGCTACGACCATTCGCCCGAGTTGATCGAGGAAATGGTCGGCACGGTGCTCAAGATGGCGCAGGACCGCATGAGCGTCGCGGACCTGAAGATGTACAACCGTTCGCTCAAGGAACTGCGCTATGCCGCGCGGCTGTTCGCGCAGTACCGGCCGGTCCGCAAGGTGTCGGTGTTCGGCAGCGCGCGCACCGCGCCGGACGCTCCCGAGGCGCGGGCGGCCGAGCAGTACGCCCGCCGCATGAGCGAGGAAGGGTACATGATCATCACCGGCGGCGGCGACGGCATCATGGGCGCGGCGCAACGCGGCGCGGGGGCGGAAAAAAGCTTCGGGTTGAACATCCGCCTGCCCTTCGAGCAAGGGGCGAACGTCACCATCGACGGCGATCCGAAGCTCATCAACTTCAATTATTTTTTCACCCGCAAGCTCAACTTCCTGAAGGAAAGCCACGCCATCGCGCTGTTCCCCGGCGGGTTCGGCACGATGGACGAAGGTTTTGAAGTATTGACCCTGCTCCAGACCGGCAAGGCGAAGATGATCCCCATCGTCCTGGTCGATGAGCCGAACGGGCATTATTGGGAAACGTGGGATGCCTTCATGCGTGGACACCTGCTCAAACTCGGGTTGATCTCGGAAGACGACTTCCACCTGTTCCGCCTGACGCGCGACGTGGAGGAAGCGGTCGCGGAGACGGTCGGTTTTTACAAGGTCTACCAATCGAGCCGCTACGTGGGTCAGCAAATGGTGATCCGGCTGGCGCGGCCGTTGACGGACGCGACCGTGGAGGAACTCAACGAGCGTTTCGGCGACCTGCTGCGCTCGGGGCGATTCGTGCAAGGGAAGGCGCTACGCCAGGAACGCAACGAACCGGAGATGGCGCATCTGCCGCGCCTCATCTTCACGCCGCACCGCCGCAACTTCGGCCGGATGCGCCTGCTCATCGACACGATCAACGCGAGCGAAGCGCCGGTCGGAAGTTAGATTGACCACATCAAGCCATCGAGGCTAGGCTGCAAACGTCATGGAAGCGATTGCGGAAACGCTGGAGACGAGGCTTCACGAATGGGAGCCTGAAACGTCGCAGAGAGTTCGTGCCCTTGTGGCTGAAATTATCGCGCTGGCGGACGACGGGGCATTAGACCTCGCTCGTTCCCGCGTCGTCGAACAGGAAGTGCTGGACATCCTCGATGCATCCGCGTCCCGGTGAGGTCTGGCTGGCGGACCTTGGTCTGGCGGCCAAGACCTGTCCAGTTGTGGTGGTGTCAAGATACGACGAGGACCCACCCCGGGTGCTGGTGATCTATGTGCCTTTGACTTCGGAAGACCGGGGAAGCGGGTACGAAGTAAAGATGCCCAAGCTGCCGTTTCTGCGTCTGGAAGGCGTGGCGAATGTGCAAGGCATCGCCTCGCTGCCGCAGCGGAGACTCGAACGTCGCCTCGGCGTATTGCCGCAAGAGGTGATGGGCCGTATCAAAGATGCGCTACGTTTTGCGCTGGACCTTTGAGACTTTCAGTAGCCGCTCGTCGCTTCCGAAAACATATAGCCCGCCTGATACATGCCCGTGCGTTCCTTCTCGATCTGGCGCAACAGGTCGTTGAGCAGCGCGCTCGCTCCGAAACGATACCGCGTGTTGTTCAGCCACGCGTCGCCGAGCGTTTCCTTCACCGCGACGAGGAAATGCAGCGCCAGCTTGGCCGTGCGGATGCCGCCGGCGGGCTTCATGCCGATGGCGATGCCCGTTTCCAGATAATAGTCGCGGATCGCTTCGAGCATCACCTGGGTGTTGGCGAGGTTGGCGTTGTTGTTGGTCTTGCCGGTGCTCGTCTTGATGAAGTCGCCCGGCCGCAGCCCCGCGCGCATCGCCAGAAAACTCGCCGCCCGAATCTGGTCGTAGCCGACGAGTTCGCCGGTTTCGAGGAGCGCTTTCAGCCGCGACTCGCCGCAGGCTTCGAGCACGGCGGCGATCTCGTCGCGCACCTCGCCCAAGCGGCCGGACAAAAACGCGTTGCGGTTGATCACCATGTCGATCTCGTCCGCGCCGTCGGCCACCGCCGCGCGCACTTCCCCCAGCCGCGTGCGCAACGGAGCCTGCCCGCTCGGGAACGCCGTGGCGACGCTCGCAACCTTCACCGGACTGCCCGCCACGTGCCGCTTCGCCTCGGCGACCAGCGCCGGATACACGCACACCGCCGCCACCGACGGCACCGCCGGGTCGGGCGGATGCGGGGTGAGCGCCTTCGCGCAAAGCTGCGCGATTTTCCCGGCGGTATCCTGACCCTCCAGAGTGGTCAGATCCACCATCGACACCGCCGTTTTCAATCCCCAGAGCTTGGCATTTTTCTTGATCGAGCGCGTGGTGAACACGGTGACACGCGCTTCCACGCCGACCTTGTCCACGGCACCCACCTCATCGATCTGACGGCGAACGGAAAGCGACGGCATACCATCCATTGTAGCCACCCCGCGCCCGTGAAAAAGCGGAAAGTCCACGGCAGGTTTTGCCTCCCGACTCCTTTCCGCGTTGAATCTTCGAATGGCTTCCCCTCGCGTGACTTTCGTCGGCAGCTTCGTGCAGGATTTGACCTTTCTGTGCGCCGAATTCCCCCGCCCCGGCGAAACCGTCGTCGGCCGTTTCGCCACCGGGCCCGGCGGCAAGGGTTCCAACCAGGCGGTCGCTGCCGCGCGCGCGGGCGGCCGGGTGGCGTTCATCGGCGCGGTGGGCAACGATGCGTTCGGGCGTGGGGCGCGCGAATTCCACGTCGCCGAGGGCATCGATTGCCGCCTGGCCATCAAAGCCGACCTGCCCACCGGGACGGCCGGCATTATCGTCAATGCACACGCGCAAAACGAGATCATCGTCGCGCTCAACGCCAACGACAGCCTCGCTCCAGAAGACATCAATGCTCATGCCGATGTCCTCCGCGATTCCATGGTGATGGTAAGTCAACTCGAAGCCAACCTCGCTGCCCAGGCTCACGCCATGCGGCTCGCGGGCCAAGCGAAGGCCACCGTGATCCTCAACCCCGCACCGATGCGGCCGGATTTCGACCCTGCGCTGTTGGCCGACGTACACATTTTGATTCCGAATGAAACGGAGTTTTGCACGCTGACCCGACTGCTACCATCGAGCCGGGATGCGGTCGCGGCGGATTTCGATGAACGGCAGCTGGCGTCGCTCAACGACGCTGAGTTGCACACATTGTGCCGCCAGTTCGGCGTGGAAACGGTGATCGTGACGCTCGGCGCGCGCGGGTGTCTCGTGTCGCGCACGGAAGGTCACGCCTTCATCGCGACGATGCTCGGGATCAAGGCGGTGGATACCACCGGCGCGGGCGACGCCTTCGTGGGGGCTTTCGCCGCCGCTCTCGCCGAATACGGATCGGACGCGGTCGAAAAGGCGGCGCGTTTCGCCAACGCCGGAGCGGCGCTGTCCGTCACGCGGGCAGGCACGGCCCCGGCAATGCCGCGACGCGCGGAAATCGAGGCGCTGTTGGAATCAAGGTCCTGATGGCTCTCCGAGCCGTCCGTAGATTTCTCCGGCGAGACGCATGTGCGCACGGGGGATTATCCAGTCCAAAATTACGGACGGCTCGGAGAGCCATCAGGACCTTGGTTGGCCTACGCGCCGACCGGGTGCCAGATCGTCTTGTACTCGGTGAAGTCTGCGATTTCCTCCACGCCCTGCGCGTTCGGTGCAAACCAATCGACCGCGCCCGCCGCGCGCGTCTTCAGACGCTTGACGGAATCCGCCGCCCCGAGCGCGAGCGTCCTGTGTTCGGCGTCGGCAACGCCCGCCGCGTCCACCGCGCGCAACGCCTGGTGCGTGGCAAACGTCGGCAGCAGGTCCGCCCGCCGGCCCGTCAGCAGATTGACCACCCCGCCCGGCAAATCGCTGACCGCGAGCATCTCGCCGAGCAGAACCGCCGTCAGCGGAGCCGCCTCGGACGCGAACGCCACGACCGTGTTGCCGCTGACGATGATCGGCGCGATCTGACTGACCAACCCGAGCAAGGGTGGCGCGCCGGTTTCCGCGAGGACGCCGACGACGCCGATAGGCTCGGGCAAGGTGAAATTGAAGTACGGACCCGACACCGGGTTGGTGTTGCCGAGCACCTGCGCGAATTTGTCTGACCAACCCGCGTAATAGACGAGACGCTCCACGGCGGCCGCGACCTCGCGCGCGGGGTCGGCGGCGGATTGTTGCGCGAGGTTGGCGGCGAGTTCGTCGGAGCGCGATTCGAGCATCTCGGCGAGGCGGTAGAGGATCTGGCCGCGATTGTAGGCGGTGCGCTTCGCCCAACCCGGGCCGGCGGCGGCAGCGGCCTCGACGGCGTTGCGCAGATCCTTGCGCGTGCAGAGCGGCACGTTGCCGAGGAGTCGTTCCTTGTCGGTGGGATCGTAGACAGGCAGGACGCGTCCGCCCTCGGAACGGATGAACGCTCCGCCGACATAGACTTTGGGTGTTTTGGTGATGGGCAGGCGGGTCATAGCAACATGGTTAGAAGGGCATCACGCAAAGGACGCAAAGGAAAGGGAATATCAGAAGGATACGTTATCCTTGTTTTCCAACGGCAAACCGTTGGCCACTCTGACGATGCCGTCTTTAAGTCTGATGCACGAGAAATTTATCAACGGCCCCAATCGCTTCTTGCTGAGACTTAGTTGCGTAAGTAGTTGCCGACCATGAACTTTTTTCGATGATTCGACTGCTTCCAGCTCGACAATTACAAGATCATTGACACTAGGGCGGCTCGAAAACCCACCTCGAATTGGATGTCTTCGTAGACCATCGGAATCGGGACTTGCCGTTCCACTGTCAGGTAGTGGTTCTTGGCAAGTGATTGGCTGCTGGTTGTGCTCGTGGATGAACAGGCGCAGAGCGAGTTCATGCATCCGCTCGCACTTGGAGAGGGAAAGTGTTTTGCGCACGAAGCGGCCCAGGCGTTGACGCAGGGGGCGGTTCCAGCGTTCGACGTGGCAGGTTTCGCCTTCCTCTAGGCCGCACCGGCGGTGGGGGCGCCGTGGGAAGACCTCCTCGCATGCCAGCCAGA
>CALMVM010000246.1 GCA_937873255.1 uncultured Verrucomicrobiota bacterium
AAATACAGGACCGCGCCGACGACGTGCGAGAACAATAACACGACCACCCAGACCAGTTTTTCGATGCCGGCCACCCTTTTCGTCGTCAGGCAATCCACGAGCATCCACAGCCAGAACACCGTCGCCACCAGCCAGACCACGCTGAACACCGCAAAACCGACCGCTGGGAACGGCGCGTGGGCCGACAGTTGCGCAAGCATCGTCCCGCGTTTTAATTGGGAGTCCGACCGGTCGCAACCTTTTCCCTTCCGTATTCATGAGCGAATCGCAGCAAACACAGGCCGCCAATCAAAAGACCGCCATCACCCCCCGCCGCGACCAGGATTTCCCCGAGTGGTATCAACAGGTCGTCAAGGCCGCCGACCTCGCCGAGAACAGCGACGTGCGCGGCTGCATGGTCATCAAGCCGTGGGGCTACGGCATTTGGGAAAACATGCAGCGCCAGCTCGACGCGATGTTCAAGGCCACCGGGCATCGCAACGCGTATTTCCCGCTGTTCATCCCGCTCTCCTACCTCGAAAAAGAGGCGTCGCACGTCGAGGGTTTTGCGAAGGAATGCGCCGTCGTCACGCACCATCGCCTGGAGGTCGGCCCGGATGGCAAGATGCGTCCCGCGCCTTCCGCGCAGTTGACCGAGCCACTCGTCGTGCGGCCCACCAGCGAGACGATCATCGGCGCGTCCTACGCCAAGTGGGGGCAGTCCTACCGCGACCTGCCGATCCTCATCAACCAGTGGTGCAACGTCGTGCGTTGGGAAATGCGCACGCGCCTGTTTTTGCGCACCGCCGAATTCCTCTGGCAGGAAGGACACACCGCGCACGAAACCGAAAAGGAAGCGCGCGAGGAAACCGACCGGATGCTCGAAGTCTACGAGACCTTCGTGCGCGACCATCTCGCCGTGCCCGTCTACGCGGGCGAGAAGACGGAGGGCGAGCGTTTCGCGGGTGCCGTGCAGACGCAGACCATCGAAGCCATGGTGCAGGACCGCAAGGCGATCCAGGCGGGCACGTCGCATTTCCTGGGGCAGAATTTTTCCAAGGCGTCGGGCATCGAGTTCCTCGGGCGCGACGGCAAGAAGGAGTTCGCGTGGACGACGAGTTGGGGCATGAGCACGCGGCTGGTCGGCACGCTCATCATGATGCATTCCGACGACGATGGCCTCGTGCTGCCGCCGCGCGTCGCGCCGACGCACGTCGTGATCCTTCCCATCATCCCCAAGGAGGAAACGCGCGCCGCCGTACTGGAAGCAGCGAACAAACTCGCCGCGCTCATCCGCGAGGAAATTTTCCATCACGCCCCGCCGGAGGTAGAGATCGACACGCGTGACCTCAACGGCGGCGTGAAGAGTTGGGAATGGATCAAGAAAGGCGTACCGATCCGCGTGGAGATCGGGCCGCGCGATCTGGAGAAAGGCACGGTTGCTGTGACCCGCCGCGACAAAGGCGTGAAGGAAAAAGAGTTCCTGCCGATGGAGGAGTTCGCCAGTCGCGTGCCGGGCATCTTGCAGGCGATCCAAACGAACCTCTACGAACGCGCCCTGGCGTACCGTGACGCGCACACGCGCGACATCGACACGACCGAGGAGTTCTACGAATTCTTCACCGCGAAAAATCCCGACCGGCCCGAGATCCACGGCGGATTCGTGCGGGCGCATTGGGACGGCACGGCCGAGAGCGAAGAGAAGATCAAGAACGACCTGAAGGTGACGATCCGCTGCATCCCGCGCGACGCGAAGGACGAGGAAGGCCGCTGCATCGTCAGCGGCCGGCCGAGCCGGCGGCGGGTGTTGTGGGCAAAGTCGTACTGAAGGTAGAAACTCACCGCGAAGCGGCATCCAACCCAAGGTCCGGATGGCTCTCCGAGCCGTCCGTGGAATTTTCCGGCGGGACGCTCCTGTGCGCTCGTTGCGCATCCGAACCAATCTTCGGACGGCTGGGAGAGCCATCGGGACCTCGGCGACGAACGTCTGCGGCGTGTCTTCTCCGCATCCCGCAGTTCTTTGAATAGACGCAAAACGCCCGCGTCTATCTTTGCAGCTCGATGTTAGTTCCCTTCTAACCTCCACACTTCAAACTACCTCCATGAAACAACTCCTGTTGCTCGCTGCCGGACTGCTCGGCCTCTGCACGCTCGGACTCACCCCGGCCAAAGCCGGACCGGACGACTATTACGACCGCGGCGGCGGCGACTACAACTATCGCCGCCCCGTCTATCACGAACGCTGCGAAGACGGCTACGGCTACCGCCCACAACGCCGCGTGGTCATCGTCCGCGAATACGAACGGCCTCGTTACGATTACGACGACGATTGCCGCCCGCACTACCGCCGCCGCCACCACCACATCAACTTCTTCCTGCCGCTGCCGCCCCCGCCGTTCTAAGGCCGCGTCGGTCCGTTTCACCATTCGCCGCCCGCCTCAGGTCAATCGTTGACCCGGGCGGGCGGTTCAGTTTTTGGCGGCGGTCCGTGAGGGGCGTACGTCGTCACCAAGCGGAGCAGACTCTTCGCGCGGGCATCGCAGGAATGAAGACCGGGTTGCCGCCGGCTCCATCGCGGGGCATGCGGGATGCTGCCGTGCGCGGCGGGTTGGTTCGGGCGTTGTTCCTCGGACCACCTGCCAGTCATCACCACACCTGCCATGCGAAAACGCTTCTCTGTTCTGCCGCTCTCCGTCTTCCTCCTGGGATTCCTGCCGTCCGCGCCGGGGAAAATCAACGCGCCGGTTTCGCCGAAACCCTGCGTGGCCGTCATGGCATCGTTCCCGGAGGAACTCGCCGCCATCGAGAAAATGATGGTGCCCGACCCCGCGAAGATCGAGGCGACGACGATCAACGGCATCACGTTCCACGCGGCGGAAATCGACGGCAAGCGTTACCTGTTTTTCCTGACCGGCATGAGCCTGGTCAACGCCGCCGGCAGCACCCAGCTCGCCATCGACCGCTTCAACGTACAGGCCGTGTTTTTCACGGGAATAGCCGGCGGGGTCAACCCGGCGTTCAGCCCCGGCGACGTGGTCGTGCCCGCGCAATGGCGCTACCACGGCGAGACCGTCTACCTCAACGAAACCAGCCCCGGCAAATACGACCTCCCCGGCTGGTATCCGCACAAGTACCCGAACTTCGGCATGACCCACGCCGACGACGTGCAGGTCATCCGCGAGGGCGAGAAGGAATACGCGCGCGTCCCGGCGTTCCCGGCCGACGAGCGGCTCGTGGCGTTGGCGAAAACCGTCGCGGCGAGTCTGCCGAAGATGACGGTTGGCGAACGCGCGAGCCGGGTGAACTGCGGCGGCACGGGGGTGAGCGGAACCGTGTTTTGCGACAACGCGGACTACCGCAAGTGGGTCTTCGCCACCTTCCAGGCGGATTGCCTCGACATGGAATCCGCCGCCATCGCGCAGGTGTGCTGGCAGAACAAAACGCCGTGCCTCATCGTGCGCGGTCTGAGCGACCTCGCCGGCGGACAGACAGGCAAGAACCAGATGATCGAGTTCCTGCACGCCGCCGCCGACCACTCGGCGCTCGTGCTCGTGAAAATCCTGCAAGCCTACCAACCCGCCGCCGAAGCGCCGACCAAACCTTGACCCATGGCGGACCCGGAACCTTCCGCCTCGCAAACGCTGCTATATCCGCTCGACGCCCGGCCGCCGTGGCGCACGGCGCTCCTCGTCGGCGTGCAGCACGTCCTGGCGATGTTCGTGCCGGTCATCAGCGTGCCTCTCATTCTCGGGACGGCGCTCGGTTTCCCGGCGGAACAGAGCGCCTACCTCGTCAGCATGGGGCTGCTCGTGTCGGGCTTTTCGACGTTGATCCAGAGCGGCGGGATCGGGCCGTTCGGCTCGCGGCTGTTGGCGGTGCAGGGGACCAGTTTTGCCTTCCTCGCGCCGCTGCTCCAGGCCGGCAAGCTGCCCGGCGGCGGGTTGGGGCTGATGCTGGGCATGTCGCTGGCGTGCGCGCCGGTGGAGATCGTGCTCGCGCAATTTCTCTACCGGCTGCGGCGGGTGTTCACGCCGCTGGTGTCCGGTGTCGTGGTACTGCTCATCGGCCTGTCGCTGGTGCCCGTGGGGATGAAGGGGGT
>CALMVM010000247.1:0-2105 GCA_937873255.1 uncultured Verrucomicrobiota bacterium
CAATGACAGAACGCAGTATCGTTCGGGTGGCCGAAGTCCGCAACATCCACCAGGACGTAGTACGCGCCCTCCGGCTCGGTGAACTTCAGCCCCGCGCGCCGCAGGTAGCCGAGGAAAACTTCCCGCCGCCGGGTGTACGCGGCGAGGAGGTTCTCGTAGTATTCGAGCGGGAAACGCAACGCCGTCACGGCGGCTTCCTGCAACGGATGCGGCGCGCCCACCGTCAGGAAATCGTGCACCTTGCGCGCCTGCGCGATGATCGCCGCCGGGGCGATCACGTACCCGAGCCGCCAGCCGGTGATGGCGTAGGTCTTCGACAACGAGCCGACCGTCAGCGTGCGTTCCCACAGGCCGGGCAGCGCGGCGGCGTAGATGTGTTTGTGTGGTGCGTAGACGATATGCTCGTACACCTCGTCGGTGATGAGGAAGGCGTCGTGCTCGCGCGCGAGTTCACCGATGAAGGTCAGTTCCTCTCGCGTGAACACCTTGCCGCAGGGATTCGACGGATTGCAGACCACGATGGCGCGGGGTTTTTGCGCGAAGGCCCAGCGCAGTTCGTCGGGATCAAAACCGAAGCCCGGCGGGTACAGCGGCACGTAGATCGGCCGCGCGCCGGCGAGGATCGTGTCCGCGCCGTAGTTCTCGTAGAAGGGCGAGAAGATGACGACCACATCGCCCGGGTTGCACACGGTCATGATGGCGACCAGCATCGCCTCCGTGCCCCCGCAGGTGGCGACCAGATGCGCATCGGGGTCGATCTCCAGGCCCATGAGCCGGGACTGTTTTTCGGCCAATGCACGACGGAACTCCGGCGCGCCCCAGGTGATCGCATACTGATGGTGGTCCCCCTTGGCCATCTCGCGGGCACCGGCAGCGAGCAGTTCCGCAGGCGGGTCGAAGTCGGGAAAACCCTGCGAGAGATTGATCGCCCCGTGTTGGCGGGCGACGCGGGTCATCTCGCGGATGACGGATTCCGTAAAACCATTCAGGCGTTGGGCGGTGGCAGGCATGAGCGCGGAAAACGAGGCGGCCGGACAGACGTTGCTTTCAAATGGACGGTCGATCAAGCCCCCGGGCGCGGCGGGTCTGAGCGCGCCCCGGTTTTTCAGGACGAAGACCGGCTTGTACAACCCCGCCCGTTCGCTTTACGCTGAACACACCTTGCTCCCCTGGACGATCCCCCTCGTTCCGCGCTCGCCCTGACGCTGCTCTGGCTGCTTTCGCCGACCCGTTCGACCGACCAGCCGGAGCCCGGCGTGGTCGAGATTACCCACCTCGGCCCGGCCGGACCGCTGGCGGGCGCCATGGGCGACCCCGTGCGCGCCTTCGAGGCCGAGAGCCGCGCCGCCCACGCCCGCGATCCTTCGCGGCCCGCTTATCGGGTGATCAGCGGCCAGAACGCGTCGAGCGATTTCACCGCCGACCCCACGCGCTTCCTCGTCGGCGTGGCGGGCGGGGAACCGCCGGACGTGATCCGCTTCGACCGCTTCGCCGTCAGCGAATGGGCCGCGCGCGGGGCGTTCGAGCCGCTGGACGCCTGTCTGGCCCGCGACGCCGCCGCCAACGTCCCCGATGCCGTCCGCCCGCAGGATTACTACCGCCCGTGTTGGGCGGAGGTCGTTTACCGTGACCCGCGCACGGGTGGGAGCGCGGTTTACGGCGTTCCCGACGGCCTGGACGACCGCGTGCTCTACTACAACAAGGATCTGCTCAGGCGCGCGGGCTTCGTCGATGACAAGGGCGACGCCCGGCCGCCGCGCACTTGTCGGCGGGTGGTGCCACGCGATTCCTTCCACGGCGCGGCACAAGGAGGCGGCGTGGGAATTGATCCGTTTCCTCGCCAGCCCGCGCGGGGCGGCGATCATCGCCGAGGGCGAACGCCGGAGCGCCGGGTGGACCTACGTGCCGCTCCTGCGCGCCAACCGCGTCGACAGCGGGGACCTGTTTGCGCGTTACGTGGAGGGCAGCCCTGCTGTGCCCGCGAAGAGTGGGTGTGGATTTTCAATCCGCAGGCCGGGCTGCTCAACGGATTGCTGGCCTCGTGGGCATCGGCGGGCCGAACTAGCTCCAGGACGAGCGCATCAGCAAGCTCGCGCTCATCCTCA
>CALMVM010000247.1:2115-6155 GCA_937873255.1 uncultured Verrucomicrobiota bacterium
TCGTGTGGCTGGCGGGCCTGAAGGGCATCAACGACATTTATTACGAGGCCGCCGCGCTCGACGGCGCGGGGCCGTGGGCGCGCTTCCGCCACATCACGCTGCCGCTGCTCTCGCCCTACATTTTGTTCAACCTCATCATGGGTCTGATCACCACGTTGCAGATCTTCACGCAGGCGTTCGTGATGACCAAGGGCGGCCGGTGAACTCGACCTTGTTCTTCGTGTATTACCTCTTCAACAACGCCTTCCGCTACCTGCACATGGGCTATGCCTCGGCGATGGGTTGGGTGTTGTTCGTGTTCGTCTGCGCGCTGACGCTCACGCAGATGCGCTTTTCCAAACGCTGGGTGCACTATGAGGGAGAGGGGTGAAGGCCGAATGACGAATGACGAAGGGCAGAAGGGCAGAAGGGCGAAGAAACCTCGCTTCCGTTTTCTAACTTTCTGGCTTTCGTCATTCGTCATTCGTCATTTGCCTTCGGCCGTCTCGCAGACTCGGCTGTCATTCGTCATTCGGCCTTTCCGATCTACGCGCTCCTGGGCGTCGGCCTGGCACCTGGGAGGCAATGCCGACGCGCATTTCGTGCCCGGACACGACGAGGCGGGGGACTTCGCCGAGTTGCAATACGATTTCTCGCACGGCGACACCATTGAGATCAGCGGGACGTTCACGACGAGTTTCCCCGTCGAGCGCCTCTACCAACTGCAAGTCGGCCTGCGGCCCGACGATTCGTGGCACGCCGTCCGGCTCTACGTCGATAAACTCGGCGTCCGCTACCGCGCCGAAAAAGTGCTCAACCTGGCCGACTTCAAAGCCAGCACCTTCACCTGGCAGGAACCCGGCCCGGACGACGCCACCAACAAAATCCGCACCTGGGTCCTGTTGCGCGAGACCGGCCGCGCGTCGGAGTACGAGCGCGATCCGCACCGGCTCCACGTTCGGCTAAAGATCGAGCGCGTCGGCGCGCTCGGCGCGTGGTGGGCGAAGTTCCGGCGCAACCACCGGCTCGTCTTCGACAACATGCCCTTCGGCCGTTACGTGGCGACGAGTTTGTTCCTCGTGGGGCTCAACATCGTCGGCGCGCTGACGAGCAGTTCGCTGGCGGCGTACGCGTTCGCGCGGCTGCACTGGCCGGGGCGGCGGTTTTGCTTCGCGCTGTTGCTGGCGACGATGATGATCCCCGGCCAGCTCACGATGATCCCGAATTTTTTGATCATGCGCTCGCTGGGTTGGTACAACACGCTCTACCCGCTGTGGGTAGGCAGCTTCTTCGCGTCGGCGTTCAACGTGTTCTTGCTGCGGCAGTTCATGAAAGGCGTGCCGCGCGACCTGGAGGACGCCGCGCGCATCGACGGCTGCGGGTTCTGGCGGGTGTACTGGCACGTCGTGCTGCCGCTGGTCCGGCCGACGCTGGCGGCCATCGCCATCTTCACGTTCTTGGGGACGTGGAACGACTTCATGGGACCGCTCATTTACCTGAGCGATCAACGGCTGTACCCGTTGTCGTTCTGCAGAGCGTGGCGTTTTCGGGAGTGAAGTGAACGCCGCTCGTCGGCGATCAACCAGGCGGTGATCCCTTTTGGCCTCTTGCGCCCCGGCAGGCGCCGGGAAGAGGCCGATCCGTTTTGTCGTCGGACTGCAAACCTCCTTGCTTAAACTCCCGTCGTTCCGGTAATTGTCGCGGATGCCACTCGCGCTTTTGTCCCCGGCGGCGTGGGAAACCCTAGGATGGGTCGCCTTCGGCATCATGGTGTTCCTGTGTTTCGCGTTGGGGACGGTGTACATCTCGCGGGATGGGCACATCGATCTCTTCGGCAACATCGGGGGATTGGACGAGCTGTTGTTCGCGCTGGCGCTGTTCGTGGGAGTCGCGCTCGTCGTCGCGCCGTTCTACGGGCTGTGGGTGATCGGGCGCTGGGTGGTTCACCAGTTTTCGCCGGAATGGCGGCAGGCGCACGCCGAGGCCGTCGGGCAGCGGCAGAAAAAGCGAAACCCGCGCCTCGAACAGGACCGCCTGGAACGCCGCCTCGCCGCCTCGAAGCAGCGCGCCGCCAAACGCACTGCCGCCGGAGTAGCCCCGGCCGCGAACCCGTCCAAAGGGCCCGCCGTGCGCGAATGAGACAGCGTGCCTCCCGAATCTGAAAGCGACATCCTCACGGCCGAGTCGGTGGCCATGCAAGTCATTCAGGAGAACGAGTCGTTGGCGAAAAAATACGCTACTGGCGACCTGACCGTGCTCGGCGTGTTGCAGGAAAAAGCGGTCAAGCTCGCCGCTGGCCGTCTCGATGGGCAGACGGTCAAGGACACCCTCATGCGCAAGCTCGGCGCGAGCATCTGAGTTTTTTGACCTATGAAACCTCCCGTCCTCATCGGAGCCGTCCTGATCCTCGTCGGCATCCTGGTCCTTGTTTTCCAAGGCATCCCCTTCACGAAGAAGAATACCGCCGACATCGGCCCGGTGAAGCTGGAGGAGAAACACCAGGAGACGGTCGCGGTGTCGCCGATCATCGGCGCGGTCAGTCTGGGGGCTGGTATTTTTCTGGTGGTGCTCGGCAGCCGGAAATAAAGCGTCTGATTGAGCGGCGACGGTCGTCCCACGAGGCATGTCGAATCTCGTGAAAATTGCACCGCCTCGGCCAGCGTGTTGATCGGCGCGCCCCCAAAAAGTCTGTCATCCTGAGGGGAGTGCAACGAGCCGAAGGACCTCGCCGGAAGGTACGCGCGTACCACCCGCCGTTGACCGGAGCGGACAACCGATGGGTCAAGCCACGAGCAAGAGGAAAACGAGTACCACGCGGCGAGGTCCTTCGGCTCGTTGCACTCCCTTCAGGATGACAGAAATAGGAGACGGCACACCGATACGGTACGGAAAGCCGGCAGCACTTTGTCCGGAACGTTGCTCGTGTGGCGAGCGGCTAACCACCCAGCTTTTCCAGCAGCCGATCCACCTCGACGTACTGCTCGATCAACGACTGGATCTTGCCGATTTTTTCCGTGTCGCCGGGCAGCGTCTTGACGGTCATCGAGTGAATCTTGCTCGCCAACGTAAAGCTATCCAGCGGCGACGCGATCACCGGCACGTCGGACGCCTTGATGAGCGCCAGCACGCTCTTGTGCGGACGCAAATTACCCGACAGCACGACGCCCGCGATCATCGAGCGTTCCTTTTCTCCCGCGTGGCTCGATAGCCCGGCCAGGATGATGTCCTCCCGGTCGCCGGGTGTGATGATGAGCGTGCCGGACCGGAACTCCTCCACGATGTGCCCCGAACTCATCGCTCCGATGACGATGTGTCCCACGCGCCGCCGCACGTCGCCGGGCGCATGCAAAAATTCGCCCCCGATGGTCTCGCAAATCTGCGTCAACTCCGGCGCGGCGAGCATTCGCACGTCGGGGATCGTGCCGAGCAGATCGATGCCGAGCCGGTCCAGGCCGCGCCGGGCGAACTTGGAAATGTAATCGTGCTTTTCCGGCAAGACCTTGTTGAGAATCACGCCGACGATCTCGACGCCCTCGCGGTCGAATAACGCCTTGTTCATCGCCACCTCGTCGATGGGTTTGCCGATCCCGCCGCCGGTGACGATGATGACCTTGCTGCCCAACAGGTGCGCCACGCGCGCGTTCGACAGGTCGAACACGCTGCCGACCCCCGCGTGGCCCGTGCCTTCGATGATGACGAAATCTTTCTCCCAAGCCGCGCGGTCGAACGAGCGTTGCAGCCGCTTGACGAGATGGTCGTTATTGGCGTGCTCGATGTACTTGCGGGTAAAATCGGGCTCGACCGCGATGGGACTCATGTCCTCCAGGGGCACCTGCACCTGGAAGGAATCCTCGATGAGCATCGCGTCCTCGTCGATCTGCTTGCCCTCGACCTCGACGAAGCGCGGGCCGACGGGCT
This sequence comes from uncultured Verrucomicrobiota bacterium, assembly GCA_937873255.1. Lineage (GTDB taxonomy): Bacteria > Verrucomicrobiota > Verrucomicrobiia > Chthoniobacterales > SZAS-18 > CAHJWO01. Next base: position 6,013 of record CALMVM010000247.1, read on the forward strand.
TGATGTAGCCGATCCGACCGCGCCGTTTCTTGAACGCCGCAAACAACCCCAGCGCCGTCGTCGTCTTGCCGTCGTTCTGACGGGTGGCGGCGACGAAGACGCGGGGAGTCTCGGAGTTCACGGAAAAGGATGAAGGATGAAGG
>CALMVM010000248.1:0-4841 GCA_937873255.1 uncultured Verrucomicrobiota bacterium
CCTCGAAACGTGACTGCTTCCGGGACATGCCTGTAAAAAAATGTTAGCGAATCCTGTTGCCAACCCCCTTTTCAGGGGCCCAAAGTCTGATGCAATGGCGACCAGCCCGAGAACGGAGGTGGAAAAAGAGTAATATGCAAATCATCAAGTCCCTGGCCATTTTGGCCCTCGCAGTGGCTGCCATGGTCGGCTTCAACGCCTGCCAGGCTAAAGGTACGGTGAGTTCGACGGGCGCGACCGCCACGACCACCACCAGCACCAAGTAACTATCCCGCGCGGCGAGCGATTCGCCGCACGCGAGAGCAAACCTCAACCAGGGTCGGGCTGTTCCTTGCGAACCGTCCGGCCCTTTTTTTGCGCCCCGGCGGTCAGGCCGTGACCGCAACCGCCGCCGCCGTCGGACGCCGGCTGACGTGGCGGCTCCCGGCGGCCAGGAAACGCCACGGCAAGTCCGCCGCCCGCGAGATGCCGATGCGTACGTCTGCCACCAGCGCCGGGGCCGGTTCTCCCTTCGGACGCGCATGGAAGGCGCGTTTGGGATCGTCGCAAAGTCCCGATCCGTGGAACGTCGCCGGGACGCCGAGCGCCTGCGTGAGTTTGCCGGGGCCGGAACAAAGTTGGATGGGTTCGTGCAGCTTGCGGCGTTCCTGCATGAGCGGGATGCCGCGTCGGGGTTCCAGCGCGCGGACGAGCACGAAGCCGTCCATCTCGGGGCCTTTGACGAGGACGTTCAGGAGCCAATGGACCCCGTAGTTCAGGTAGATGTAAGCGGTGCCGGCCGGGTTGGAGTCCACGAATTTCTGCGCGCCTCGCCGCAAAAACGTGTGGCACGCCTCGTCCCCGAGCGCGGTGTAGGCCTCGGTTTCGACGATGATCCCGCTGCAATGGTCCCAGACCAGTTCGCAGCCGATGAGGTCCTGCGCGCAGGCGAGCGGATGGCGGGTGAAGAATTCCTTGGTCAGCATGGGGGCGTGCGGGCAAGGTAGAACCGCGTGGCGAGGACGCAACCGCCGGGCCTTGCGCAACGTTTCGATCACATGCCCGCTCCCTATGATTGCATCGTGGTCGGCGCGGGCCACAACGGGCTGATCTGCGCCTGTTACCTCGCCAAGGCCGGCCGCAAGGTGCTTGTGCTCGAACGCCGCCCGGTCGTCGGCGGCGCGGTCTGCACGGAGGAGATCGTGCCCGGATACAAGTTCGACGTGGGTAGTTCCGCCCACATCATGTTTCGCAGCACGCCGATCATGGAGGAACTCGAGCTGGCGGCGCACGGGCTCGAATATTTCGAGATGGACCCGTGGGCGTTTTACCCCGTGCCAGGCAAGGCGCTCGGGATCAGTTTCCACCGCAGCCTGGAAAAAACCTGTGAGAGCATCGCGCAGGTTTCAACGCGCGACGCGGCGGCGTACCGGGATTTTATCAACCGTTTCCGTGAGTTGAACGAAGGAGTGTTCGAGACGTTCCTGAAAGCACCGAAGCCGGGATCGATCTTCGGCACGATCTTCCGCCGTAACCTGTTCAACGCCCGTTCGCGCCGGGTGTGGAGTTCGCTCGACACGACGCGGCAGTTGATGACGAACTACGGACGGCTGATCGACGAGACATTCGAGTCCGAAGAGGTCCGAGCCGCATTATATTGGCTGGCGGCGCAGTCGGGGCCGCCGCCGGAGGAGATCGCCACCGGCGACCTCGTCGGCTGGCAGGCGATGATCCACAAACATGGCGCATGGCGTGCGAAGGGTGGTTCCGGCGCGTTGACGCAGGCTCTCGCGCGGTGTTTGCGCGCGATGGGTGGCGAGGGAGGGAGCGGTTCGAGGTGCAAACCGGCGCGGGGCAGGCGTACACGGCGCGGTCGGTCGCGGCGGCGTGCCATGTGCAGACGACTTTCGGGTTGCTCGATCCGTCACTGGTCCCGACGGAACTCCAACGGCGCGTCGATCACCTGCGCGTGGGCAACGGCTTCGGTATGATCGTCCGCCACGCGGTCAGCGAGTTGCCCCGCTACGACGGACAGCCTTGCGACGAACGCGGCGTCTCGCCGTGCCATAGCTCCCTGCAATTGCTCTGCCCGACGCGCGCCTACCTGCGGCAGGCGTTTCTGGATTATCAAAGGGGCGAGCCGCCGCGCCGTCCGGCGGTGTTAGCGATGACGTTTTCCGCGCTCGACCCGACGCTCGCGCCACCGGGTAAACATGTGTTGTTCACGTGGGCGCAGTACCACCCCTACGCGCTGTCAAACGGCGAGGATTGGGACCGCATCGCCGAACGCGAAGCCGATAAAATCTACGACGTGGTCTGCAACTACGCGCCGAACATGCGCGGTGCCTTGATCGACCGCTACATCCAGACCCCGCTCGAAATCGAGCGCAAGCTGGGCCTCTTGAAGGCCAACGTCATGCACCTGGAAATGAGCCTCGACCAGATGTTTTTCTTCCGCCCGCTGCCGGAGCTTTCGACCTATCGCACCCACCTGCCCGGCCTTTATCTGACCGGCGCGAGTACGCACCCGGGCGGCGGTGTGTTCGGCGCAAGCGGACGCAACGCCGCGAAAGTCATCCAGGGCGACCTGCGCTGGCGCAAGATTTGACCTTAGCCGCGCGGGTCCGCTTTAATCTTCGCCTCGATGGCGGCCAGTGCGGAGTCATCCACGCCGACGCCGGCCCAGGCGATCTTGAATTCGCTCGAATAATAGACCGTCCGGCTCACGCCGCCGACCTGATAAACCTTCTCCCAATCGGGATCGATGGAATAAACCACCGGGAAGGTGATGCCGTGCTTTTTTGCTTGGGCTTGAATCGAGGCGGCGTCGGTTGAATCGAGCACCTGCGCGAAAAAACCAAAATTCTTGTGCTGGTCCTGCAATTTTTGGAGCTTGGCGGCGTCGGCCCAAAATTGCTCGTCGCCCAGCTTGCCATAGATGGCGACCGTCGCCGGCCGGCTGCTGTACTGGCACATCTGGCAATATTCTTCACCTGAAGCGGTGTTGTGGATCTCGTAGGGCAGGACGTTTGCGCCCGGCTGGAGGCCGGCCTGAGCGAACGCCGCCGTCGCGGCCCAGAGCACGACGGCGAGAAGCGTCGGACGAAAAGTTTTCATGGTGAACTCAATGTATTTCACCGCGGCGTCAGGTGCAAATCCTCGCCGGTGGACGACGATTTTTGCAATCCTTTCAGCGCCCCGGCATAGCCCGTCAGTTCCATGTACCCGTTGCCAGTGATCGGCTTACCTTCGCGTTGGCCTTTGACCCGGATGGAACCTTCCCAATAGCTGATCGGCGGCAGGACGAGTTCCTGGTCGTCGAGCGCGGGTTCCAACTGAAAATCCATCCGCAAACCCGGGATCGTGATCTTCCACGCCAGCGGGTAGGTCGCTTCCGTCTGCCCGCTCGTCCACTTCCGGGTGGCCTCCAAACGGAAATCCTCGCGGCGCAAATGCGCGGCCTGCCCGGCGGCATCCACGAAAGTGCCCGCCGACACCGGATCGACCGTGCCGTCGCGTCGGCGCATGGCGTACAGCATCAGTTCCGTGCCGTCGTCGAACTGGAAACAAAACCAATCCCACCCGACCTGGTCGGCGGCCAATTGATTGCTAGCCCATTCGTGGTCGAACCAACTTTCGCCGTGGACGCGCGACGGGGTGGTATTCTCGCCGAGCGCGAGCGTTCCCTCGGTATTCAGGCGCGTAAACGAGTAGTAATGCGACGCGTTCCCCAGCCCCGCCGCCTTTTGGCTGACCCCTTCCGCGCCATGCACGACCGGTGGCTTCGCCGGGCGCACGGTCAGGTCGATGGACATCGGGGTAGGGGACGCCGCCCGCGCCGTGATCCGCCACGAGCCGTCACTTTGCGGCGACAGTTGCCAGTCTTCCAGCCAGGCGAGGCGTTCGTTCGTCGCCCCCTTGCCGAAACCTGCCTCGCCGAACGCCCCGCGCGTGATGCGCTGCACGAAATGAAACTGCTTCCTACCGACATCCGAGAGCGCGAAATGAGCGAACTTGAAATCGCCCTGGACGAATTTCGAGCGCGGTTGCCCGTTCACGAACAGCGATTCCAGCCGCGCGGGCGAGAGCGTCCCCTGGCGGAAAAAGGTTAGTTCGTACCCGTACTCCCGGCCGCGGTCGTCCCGCACGTTGCCGGTGAAGTACCACCACTCCGTTTTGTAACCGGGATGGACTGCATGATCCTCGGGGAACCGATATACCCATCCCGGGAGCGCGGCCTCCCAGCGGTCGGGCGTGCCTGGTTTTTCCTGCGCCCGGGCGACGGAGATCGCGCATAGAATCAGGCAGAGACCGGCGAGTAACTTGCGGAGATTAAGCGTTTGCATCGTCGGAGAAGCCAAAACCCATCACTCCGCGCGGACCGCGGCCGCGATGCTCCCGCCGCCAGCGCCGCCGCCAGAATCCAGAGCGGCGTGCCGAGCACGGTCAGCCACGGCACCGAGAATTGGATCGTCCAACCGAAGAACGCCTTGTTGATCACGTACGTCAACACCAGCGAGAGCACCAACCCCGACACGATCCCCAATACGCTCGCCAGCGTCGCGATCAACGCGCTCTCCACCAACACAACTCCCTGCACCTGTCCGCGCGAAGCCCCGAGCGCGCGCAGCACCGCGATTTCCTTTTCGCGCTCGGCGATGAGCGTCGTCAGGGTCAGAAAGATCCCGATGACGGCGACCACCACCGCGATGCCCCGCAACACGCCCGTGATGCGGAAGGTCTGGCTGAAAATCTCGAACACTTTTTCCCGGATCGCGCGGTTGGAAAAAATCAGGAATTCGCCCTGCCGGTTGAACTTCGAGCGAATCAGGTTGGCGGTTTCGTCCACGTCCGCGCCGCTT
>CALMVM010000248.1:4851-7663 GCA_937873255.1 uncultured Verrucomicrobiota bacterium
TGACGCGGTCGTCGTGCCAGTGGCGCACGAAATTCTCCCGGCTGATCGCCACGATGCCCGCGTCGCGTGAATAATCGTAGTACACGCCGGCCACCAAGAACTCGACGGTCCCGTCAGGCGTCGCCACCGGCAGGCGGTCGCCGTCCGCGACGTGATAGCGATGCGCGAACGGCTCACTCACGAAAACCGTGTCCGGCCGGTAAAACGCGCCCTGTTTCTCGGCGGCCCGACCGCCGACGAACGCAAGCTTGCCTTCGTTGTCGCCCTCCACGACCGCCATGGAGATACGGTCGCCACGCACGTTGATGCCGATTTCGCGCACGGTATCCACCTTGCGGACGGCGGGTTCGCGGCGCAACGCGTCCAGCACGTCGGGCGGGAAGAACGCGCCGTTGCCGAGCGTCTCGTTGGCGGCCGGCGTCATGAAGATGTCGGCGACGATGGCCCGGTCGATCCAGATTTCGACCGTTTGCCGGAACGCGTGGATCATGACGGAGATGCCGACCGTCATCGCGACCGCCGCCATGAGCGCGGCGACGATCACCGCCGTGCGGTGCAGGCTGCGGTGGAGGTTCTGGGTGGCGAGGCGCAGCAGCGTGTTGATCGACGAGGACAGGGTGGTCCGCCTGGATCGCGGCTCCACTTTCTCGTCGCTGACTTGCATGATGCGCCGGAACGCCGCCGCCGCGCCCGCGATCAGGATCGGGACGGTGAAAGCGAAGCCCAGGAGCACGAAAAACGCACTGCCAAACCCCAGCCACGCCGGCCCGGTCGTCAGCGATAGCACCGAGCACCCGAACGCCACCAATAACGTCGCCAACCCCGCCAGAAGCCAGCGCGACGCGTGAAGGCGGCTGCGTTCCATGGTCAGCCCGAGACCGAGGCTCAACGCGGCGACCGGATCGGCACGGGCACCTTCACGCGCAGGCAGCCACGCCGCCGCCAGGACCGAGCCGAGCCCGAAGAAAAATGCGCTTCCCACCAACAGCGGTGTCAGAAAGTACCGATCCACGCTGACCAACAGGTAGAGCGTGCTGATCACTCGCGCGATCTCGCGCCCGAGCAAAAACCGGGCGAGGCAAACTCCGCCGACGACGCCCAGCGCGACGCCGACCGTGCCAAAAAGAACCGCCTCGCCGAGAAATAGCGCCTGGACCTCCGCCCTCGTTGCCCCGATGGCGCGGAGGATTCCCGTCTCCACCCGCCGGCGGACTACGCTGGCCGCAATCGTGTTGTAGATCAGGAACATTCCAACCAGCAGCGAGATGAGCGACAGCGCGCCGAGGTTCAACTCGAATCCGGCCAGCATCCGCTCGACTTGCCCGCTACGCTGACCGGGCGGGGAAACCGTCACGTCTGCGGGCACGAGGGGGGCGAGTGTTTTGGCGACCGCCTCGGCCTCGCGCGGCTGGTCAATCATGAGTTGAATGCTGGAAAGCTTGCCCTGCTTGCCGAAGAGCTGCTGTGCCCAGCCGATGTCGAGGGCTCCCACACGCGAATTGCCCTTGCCGGCAGCCGTATCCACCAGGCGCATGAGGAAGTGGACGGTCATCATCTCCTGCCGCCCGTTGACCTGGAGTTTGATCCGGTCGCCGAGCTTGAAGCCGTGCTGCCGCGCGAATTCGTCGGTGACGGCGAGTCCGTGCGGATCGCCCAGCCAGCCGTCGAGGTCGAGATCGAGCACGTCGCTCGACGATTGCCCGCCGATGGCGAAAGTGGCGAAGGGCAGGTTCGTGAAGATATCGACACCTAAAATCTGGAGGTAATCGCCTGGAAAGTCCGGCAACGTCGCGTAACCCTCAATGGTCGGAGTAGCGGCCTTCACCCCCGGCGCGTGGGTCAATTTCGGCAAAACGTTTTCGTCGAAACCACCGCTGGGGGAACGCACCTCCAGGTTCGCCCTCCCCGCCACGAGGTCGATGCTGGCGGCGAATGCCCGGTTGGCGCTGTGATTGGCGATCTGGATCGCCAGATAGACCGAGACGCCGAGCGCCACACTCAGGATGTTCAGTCCGGCCAGCAACCGATGGCGTCGCGTGTAACGGACGACATGCCAGAGGAATAGTCGGATGATTTGCAGACCCATCGGTATAAACAGAAACGTTTAAAAAACAACGATAACAAAAATAACGCTGTTATTTAAGGCGTCATTTCGCCGTTTGATCCACGCGTATCATCCTTTGCCAGCGAGATGGCTCATGGGTTATCTTTTGCTCGATGCCCGATTCCCCAGCATCTTCGGTTCGCTCCTCGGTGTCTCTGCCTCCCGCGGATGACTGGCGCACGTCGGATCAGGACGAGATCAACCGCCGCCGGTTGCGCGCGCAGGAGGAAGCTCCGCAGATCGTGAATCGGGACGAGCGTTTTCCGGTCTTTTCGAACTTCGAGGTGCATTCCCCCAGCGGCGTCACTTACGCCACCGAAATCCGCGATCTGGTCGCGCGGCAGTTCAGCTGCGAGTGCGTGGACTTCCGCGTCAACGGCCTCGGCACCTGCAAGCACGTCGAAGCGGTCCTCGACTCACTGGAACGCGACCGCCCGCTCGATTGGGCGACGGCCCGCACGGCCGGTTCGACGCGCATCGACCTCGTGCCCGACCGGCCGGCGCAGACCCTTTGCGTCGAGCGGGGACTCGAACGTCTGCCGCGCGCACTGCGCCGTCTCTTCGACCGCGACGGCCGTTTGGCGGCCGGCTACCTGCCCGAGATGACGCTCGAACTCTGGAAAAACGTTCCGCAGCCCGAACTGCGCGTTTCCCAGGAAGTCGAGATGTGGCTGGAATGCCGTCGGCGCGAGGCGGAGGCGGTCGCCC
>CALMVM010000248.1:7673-10038 GCA_937873255.1 uncultured Verrucomicrobiota bacterium
TCGCAGGAAACCCTCGACCCGCTTTTCCCCTACCAACGCGACGCGATGCACCACCTCGTCTGCGCCGAGCCCGCCCACCTCGCCGACGAGATCGGCCTCGGCAAAACCAACCAGGCCGTGCCCGCCTGCGCTTTGCTGCGCCGTCTCGGCCGGGCGGAACGCGTTCTCGTGGTGACGCCGGCTTCGCTGCAAGGCGAATGGGATGAACAAATCCGCCGGTTCACGCGGTTGCCGCTGCAAACCCTCGAAGGCAGCCGCCCCGAGCGCCTCGCGGCGTACGAACGCGCGACCGCGCCGTTTTTTACGGTGGTCAACTACGACGCGATGCTGACCGATTCGCTGGAGGTCAATGAGCGGCTCCGGCCGGAGGTCGTCATCCTCGACGAGGCGCAACGCATCAAGAACTGGAACACCAAGACCGCGCTCGCCGTCAAGCGGCTGCGAAGCCGTTACGCCTGGGTGCTCACCGGCACGCCGCTGGAAAACCGCATCGACGAACTGTATTCGCTCGTCAGCTTTCTCGACCCGGCGATCTTCGGGCCATTGTTCCGTTTCAACCGGGAGTTCTATGACTTCGACGAACGCGGTCGGCCCCGGGGTTATCGCAACCTCGAAACGCTGCGGGAGCGCATCCGCCCGATCCTGTTGCGTCGGCGCAAGAGCGACGTGGAGACGGAACTGCCCAACCGCATTGAGCGCACGTTCCTGGTACCGTTGAGCGAGGGCCAGCGGCTTGCCTACCAAGCGCACGAGGCCGTCGTCACGCGGCTGATGGTCGCCAACCGCCGTCGTCCGTTGAACGAGGGCCAGCGGGAGCGGCTCCTGCGTGAGTTGAACATCCTGCGCATGATCTGCGACAGCCCGTTCATCCTCAACGCCAGCGACCGCACCTGCCCGAAGCTCGACGAGCTTTCACGTCTGCTCTCCGAGTGCATGGGCAACCCGGAGGTGAAGGTACTCGTCTTCAGCGAATGGGAAAGGATGCTGACGCTCGTCGGGGACCTCTGCCGGAAGTTGCGCATCGATTTCGCCACGCACAGCGGCAGCCTCACGCCGGCGCAACGCCGTCAGGAGGTGGGCCGGTTCCGGGAGGAAGCGGGTTGCCGGGTGCTGTTGAGCACGGACACGGGGGGCATCGGGCTCAACCTCCAGCACGCCAGCGTCGTGATCAATTGCGACCAGCCGTGGAACCCCGCGCGCCTCGAACAGCGCGTTGCCCGCGCGTGGCGGAAAGACCAGGCGCGCGCCGTCACCGTGCTCAATCTCGTGAGCGAACGCACCATCGAGCAGCGGATGCTGGGCATGCTCGCCAGCAAGCACGCGCTCAGCGAGGGCGTGCTCGACCCGCGCGGCGACCTCGGCGCGATCAAGATGAACGCCGGCCGCGAGAACACGCTCCAGCGGCTCGAAATGCTGCTTCCCCCGTCCGACTCGGCGGCGGGCGAGTTGCGGCGCGGGGCGAAAACGCGCGTTGGCCAGCCCACGGTCGGCACTCCGGTCCCGATCCCGACGACCGCGACGGCGAGGACCGCTCCGGCCGACCTGCCGCGCGAATTTTGCCGGGGTGCGTTCGAGATGATGAACGGCGCGCTCGTCTCGTGCGAGGAACGTTTCCCCACGCACGGCGACGCCTCGGTTTTGTTGACCGTCGTGGAAACCGACGCCGACGGGTGGCGCGAAAAGCTCCGTCCCCTGGAGCACCGTTTGTTCGAGCAACCGCAGGGCGGCGAACCGCCGCCGGCCGTGCGGCTGGAGGTGGTGGACCGTGCCACGGCGGAGTTGTTGCGGCGGTTGGCCGAGGCGGGGGTGGTCAACCCCTCGCTGCGCGCGAGCCGGGTGTTGTTTCCCTTCGCGGCGGCGGGCGAGACGGCACCGCTCAGTCCGCAGGAACAACGCAACGCCCGGCAGGCCCGCGACCTGCACGCCCGCAAGCTGAAGATGGCGCGGGTGCTGGCGGCGGAGGAAATGGTCGAGGAAGCGCGGTCCGCCGTGACGGCGGCGATTCACGAAATGGGCCGGGCGCTCGCCATCGAACACCGGCTTCCCGAGCCGGCCAACGCCCGGGGAGCGCTCGCGCCGCCGCTCGACACCTTCTGGGAGGGTGGGGAAGGAGTGGTAGCAGTGTTGCGTGGTTTTCTGAGCGACGAAAACACTCCCGTGCAGACGACGATTACCGCGCTGGGCCAGCCGTACGAAACCGGTGCGGGGCGAGCGAAGGATTTCTTCGCCGGGATCAAGGCGAAGCTGGCGACGATTGGGGGTTGATCGGGCTCCGGAATGACGCGTGTTCCCATCGCATTGACATTGTTCCGCCTGATGGCAGGCGCGGCTTTTCTTCCGCTGGTGTTTTGGAATGCCCCGAGGT
>CALMVM010000249.1:0-1068 GCA_937873255.1 uncultured Verrucomicrobiota bacterium
ACACGCGGGCGGGGTGGAGGATTCAATTTTGCGCGCGCCCCGCCCGCGTGTAGCTTCCTCCGTAACCCACCCCTTATGAACGCAAACGCCGCCGCCGCTACCCTCGCCAAGAACGATCCGGATTCCGCCGTTGCCGCCGCCGCAGCCGACGCGCCGCAGACGCCGGCCGCCGAATCGAACGACGATCCGCGCTGCATGCCCATCGCGCTTGACGGCCCGATCCCCGAAGGCTCGGAAATCGAGTACCCGAACTATTCGCCCGACGAGCACCAGGTCTGGAAGGAACTCTACGCCCGCCAGCGCAAGTTGATCCCCGGTCGCGCCTGCCAGGAATACATCGATGGGTTGGCGATGCTCAACCTGCCGGAGGACCGCATCCCGGCGCTGAGCGATGTCAGCGCCGTGCTGGAAAAGGCCACCGGCTGGAAGCTCACGCGCTCGCCCGGGTTGTTGCACGAGAAGGATTTCTTCGAGCGGCTCGCGCGACGGGTTTTTCCGGCGACCGACTACATGCGCCCGCGCCACGAGATGGATTACACGCCGGCGCCGGATTTGTTCCACGACGTGTTCGGCCACACGCCGATGATCGTGCACGAGTCGTTCGCCAATTTCTTCCAGCGCATCGGCCAGGCCGCCGCCAGCGAGAACGCCGTCGGTGACGTGCGCATCGGGCTGGTGCGCATCTATTGGTTCACGGTCGAGTTCGGGCTCATCAATACACCCGAGGGTCTGCGCATCTACGGCAACGGCATCACCTCATCCTACGGCGAGGTGCAGCACAGCCTGACCGACGAGGTCGAGAAGCGGCCGTTCGTGCCCGAGAAGGTCGCGCAACAGGAATACGACATCTGGCACATGCAGCCGGTGCTTTTCGTCATCGATTCGTTCGAGCAGTTGGAGAAGGGATTCGAGGACTGGGCCAAGAGCCACCGGTTGTTGTGATGCAGAGTTAATTTTTGCTTGCTGGCCCTCCGCAGCCCCGGCCGGGGCCTAAGAGTTTAGCCCCCGGCGGGCGCCGGGGGGGGTGGCGGACTCACCGGCAAAGCCCCCGCCCGCGCGGAAGAAAAT
>CALMVM010000249.1:1078-3010 GCA_937873255.1 uncultured Verrucomicrobiota bacterium
CTCTTACGCCCCTGCCGGGGCTGGGGAATTTCTGCGCGCAGGTGGGAAATGCCAATCGAGGCTTTGAGAGTGTCACCCTCTCGCCGGAGTCCCTGCGCGCAGGTGGGAAATGCTTCAGACGTCGCCGAGCTGCGGGCGCAGGATAATTTCCTCCACGACCGTGCGGCGGTCGAGCCGGTAGGCATCGAAAAATGCGCGCGCCACGTCGGCGGCGGGCATCATCCGCGCCGCCGGCACGCCGCTGCCCTTCCACGACGGCGACTCCGTCGCGCCCGGCAGCACGGTGACCACGCGCACGCCTCGCGGCTTGAGTTCCTCGCGCAACGCGCGCGCCAGGCCGAGCACGCCGTGTTTCGCCGCGACGTACGCGCCGCCCGCCGGGAACGCGCGCACTCCGGCCACCGACGCCATCACGAACACGTCGCCCCGGCCGCGCGCGGCCATCGCCGGGGCGAACGCCCGCGTCACCAGGAACACGCTGCGCAGGTTCGCGGCCAGCAGGGCGTCGAAGCGTTTCGGCGACATGCTCAAAAGCGGGTCGGGTGCGAAATAGCCGGCGTTGTTGACCAGCACATCGACCTGCCGGAACCGCGCCCGCACCTCGCCGGCCATCGTTTCGACCGCGTCGGCGTTGCTCACGTCGCACGCGAAGGTCTCGACCTCCGCCGCGCCCGCGCGCAGGCAGCGCTGCGCCACGCGCCGCAGGTTCGCGCCGTTGCGCGCGACGAGTGCCAGCCGGCAGCCGCTCACGTCGCGCAACTCTTTTGCAAACGTCCCGGCAATCGCCGCGCCGATCCCCTGCGAGGCTCCGGTGATCAGAACGACAGGTGGATGCACGCGTGCCACAAGCCCGGGTTGGTCCTCAGCAAGCCAGCGCGTCGAAATCGGTGAACTCCCCGCGAAAACCGCCCGGCACCCCTTTGCAAACGACCGCCACGGCGTCGTGCGAATGCAGCGATTCCAAATGCGCGCAGGCCACCTGGAAATCACGAATCCGCGCGTCGGCCGCCAACTCGCGGTAAAGCATCCGCGCGGCGTCCTCGACGAATTTCACATGCGCGCCGTTCAACTCCGCGAACGCCTGTTCGTCGGGCCGGCGCACCATCACCTGCGTCTCGGTTTGCAACGCGCGCAGACACGCGGCCTGCACGTCCTCGACCGCCAGCGTCGCGCCGGGTGCGGCCTCGACCCAGACCCGCGCGCGGCTGCGTTGCGAATGAGGGATGGCGAACACGCCGCGATTCTCTCGCGCGTGCTCGGACAACTCGGTCGAGCACGGGCACGCCGAGGAATACACGAAGTCGAGCCGCAGCCACCGCCGCGACGGTTCGCCGCGCGAGAGCTGCGCCTCGAAGACGCAATCGTAATATTGATAGCCCGCGAGCGCGCTGCGCAGGCTGTGCTGGAGCAGGGGAAAAGCGAAGGCGAGCCGCAGCCGCGCGGAATCGCTGCCGACCGTCTCGCGCAGGCGGGCGAGGATCTCCGGCAGGGTGTCGAGCGTGAAAACCTCGTCCTTGAACTCGTAAAACGTGCGGATGATCCGCGACATGTTGATGGCGCGCAGGTTCGCGTCGAGCGCGACCGTGCCGCTCACGCGCGTTTCCAAAGAAACTGTGTTCGCTCCCTTGCCCTCGCGTGAGTCGTCCGCGACCCGATAGTGCAGGGGCAACCGGAAGCCGGCGATGCCGACCTGTTGGATCATCACCGGCGCGCGGCGGGCGTCGTCGTTGGCCTGGCCCATCAGGTCGGGCAGGGACGCCTGGTAATCGGCCGTCACCGCGAAGCCGGCGTCGTAATCGTGGCGCAACGCCCCCGGGGAGGGCGGGTGCGGATCGTCGACGGCACCCGGCGGACGGCCATAGTTGACGAGCGGGGAGGAAGAGGTGGGCTGGACTCGCTGCTTCATGCGGGGAAAGGCGCGGGGTCAGGTCC
>CALMVM010000250.1:0-7136 GCA_937873255.1 uncultured Verrucomicrobiota bacterium
TCCCTGAACAGGTCGAACGGATCGATCCCGCCGCCCGCCTGGCCGCGTCCCGCCCCGGCAGTTCCCTGCGAAAACGCGGCGTGGCCGTAGCGGTCGTAGGCGGCGCGCTTGTCGGGGTCGTTGAGGATGTCGTACGCCTCGCCGAGTTCCTTGAATTTTTCCTCGGCCTTGGGGTCACCCGGATTTTTGTCGGGGTGGTACTGCACGGCCAGCCGACGGTAGGACTTCTTCAACTCGTCGCCGTTGGCGTTGCGCTGGACACTGAGGATTTCGTAATAGTCGCGTTTGACGGTAGCCATTGCTAGAAAAGGTGCGGCGTGGACCCGGAGGAAACGTCGGCGACAGGAGACGCGTCCCTTGCCTTCGCAAGCCGGAACATCACCGAAAATCAGCCCTTTCCTCCCGGACAAGCCCGGGCGCTAAACTACAGGATGGCCGGGGCGTGCGCAACCGCTCGGTGGCCTTCGCCCCCTCAGACCGCCCGTACCGCGGAATACAAGGCCGCGCCGACCGCACACGCAACGGCCGGGAACGACTCCGTCCGTAGAGCCGCGATTTGATTATCGTCTCACACGTCCTGCCGACCCGGCACGGACGCGGCGCCTACTTCCCGAACATCTTGAGCACGATGAAAATGAGAATCGCTCCACCGAAGCCGCCGCCGCACAGCAAGTACAACAACGACCAACCTGCTGCCGCCACCATCATCGGAACCAACGCGAGGAGAGTAATCATGCCGGAACACTAGGCAGCGCCCAGCACATTGCCAGTGGATTTTGCAAGACGCGGCCCCGATCCGAGGAATGGGCTTGTCTAGCCGAGCCGCGACCTGTTATTCCGGACCGTGGATTCCATGAAACGCGTTTCTTTCCTCCATCGCTGGCCGCACATCGCCGCCGGGTTGTTCGCCCTGGCCGTGATGCTACTGCCCGGTACCGCTCCGGCCGATGCCCCCGCCAGCCCGGCCGTGCCCACTCCGTCCGCCAACAGCCACCGCAAAACCGAAGCGGAACTCACGTCTATCGCCGACAACCTCCAGCCGAAGCACGGCAAGATCACCCTGCAAAACGGCGTCGTGACCCTCGATGTCCCCGAGCAGTTCGACTTCCTGGACGCCGCCGATGCCCGCAAGGTGATCGTGGACCTCTTCGGCAATCCGCCCAACGTCGCGGACGGCGTGTTGGGGATGATCGTGCCCGCCGGCCAGCGGATGGACGAAGCGCGTTCCTGGGGCGCGACGATCTCCTATCTCGACGAGGGTTACGTCAAGGACGACGACGCGGAAAAGATCAATTACGACGACATGCTCAAGCAGATGAAGGAGAGCATGGAGGAACGCAACGCCGAGCGGACCAAAAACGGCTACCCGGCCCTGCATCTGGTTGGCTGGGCCCAGCCGCCGCACTACGACAAGGAGGCGAAAAAATTGTACTGGGCCAAGGAACTGGCCAGCGATGGCGCTCAGTCTCATTCGCTCAACTACGAGATCCGCATCCTCGGCCGCCGGGGCATCCTGGTCGTCGAACCCATCGCACGCATGCAGGAACTCGACGAGGTCACGCAGGCCGCGCCGCAAATCCTGAAGATGATCGAGTTCAACCAGGGCAACCGCTACGCCGACTTCAATCCGAAAACCGACAAGGTGGCTCCCTACGCGCTGGCGGGTTTGATCGGTGGTGGGCTGCTGCTGGCCAAGGTAGGCGGACTCAAGTGGTTGTTTGCCGCATTGCTCGCCGCGAAGAAGTTTGTGATCGTCGGCCTCGTCGCCGTCGGGGCGTTTTTCAAACGCCTGTTCGGCGGTGGGACAAAGGTCAACACCGACCGGCCCGGACCGCCGACGGGGGTGGTTTGAAACGCTCGACGCGGAGGATCAGCGCGTCACCTGCGCGATCAGTTCCCGCGCGATGGCGTCGGCCCAGGCGGAGAAAATCTCGTCGTGCTTGTCCACGAAGAAGGTTTGTTCCAGGCTCGTGCTGTCGAGAAATTCCACTTCCAGATGACACGATGGGATCGTCCGCGTCGCGGGGTTCTGGTTGAGCTGGAAGAACAGGTAGGAACCCCAGTTGCCGTGCAATTCGTGGTCGTCCTGCCACGATGCCTTCGGGGTCTGCGGACGGTATTTTTTCGTCACGTTTTCCACCGCGCCGGCCATCGCTAGCCCGAACGCCTTGTCCTCGTCGAAGTTCGGATTGTTGGCCTTGCGCTGGATCACCGCACGCGGGCCGCTCGCGCGGTGGCCGTCGTCGGAGTTAAAATGGATCGACATGAAACACGCCGCGTGCGCGTCGGCGGCGACGGCGGCGCGCCGGGTGAAATCCAGGTTCACGTCGGTGTCGCGGGTGAGCACGACTTTGACCTTGCCCGCGCGCCCGGCGTCGCTGGCCTCGATCCGCGCGGCCACGAGTTTGGCGAGCTGGAGCGTGAGGTCTTTTTCCAGGAGATGATGGGCGACGCTGGTGGCGTTGTTGCTCGTGCTCTTGTTGTGCGCCGCGTCGCTGCCGGCGTCGCGCGGTCCGCCGTGGCCGGGGTCGATGACGATGACGCGCGGCCCCTGCGCCCGGGCCGAGGGTGATAGCAAACCGACACAGGCAACGAACAACAGGAAGCGGAGGATCTTGGCGTGCATTGGGAATCAGAACGCATCGGCAAACGCCCGCAGGTGCGCGGAGATATCCCGGTCGGGCAGGGCCATCATCTCGACGAGGCGCTGCTTCATCGCGTCGTATTTCCCGGTCCCCGCCGCCTCGTCCGGTGCGAAGGCGGTGTGTACGAACAACCCGTAGATGCCGCACGTCACCGCGAACGGCGCGACGATGCCGCCCCGCTCCAGGGTGATGCGTGCGCCGGCCGGGTGTTCCTCGTCGCGCAAAATCAGACCGCCCTCGGTGCCGTGGCGGCCGACCGTGCGCCCGCCTTCAAAGGGTTGCCAGTCGAGGGAGTCGGAATCCACTACTCTTTTCCC
This sequence comes from uncultured Verrucomicrobiota bacterium, assembly GCA_937873255.1. Classification (GTDB taxonomy): domain Bacteria; phylum Verrucomicrobiota; class Verrucomicrobiia; order Chthoniobacterales; family SZAS-18; genus CAHJWO01. Next base: position 2,963 of record CALMVM010000250.1, read on the forward strand.
TTGGAAACGAAAACGCTCGCCGGCCGCAGGAGCCGGTCGCGCAGTTTGTAGCCCTTGCGTTGGACGCGGATCACGTTGCCCTCGGGCACCTCGGCGTTGGCCTCTTCGCCGAGCGCCTCGTGCAGGTTGGGGTCGAATTTCTGCCCGGCGGCGTCGATGATCGTCATGCCGCTCTCCGACAGGAAACCTTCCAACTGCTTCTGCACCATCCCCATGCCGACCAGCACGGCCGAGCCTTCACCCGCCGTGCGGCGTGCTTCGGTCATGCCGAGTTCGAAGTTGTCGAGGACGGGCAGGAGACGCTCCAGCAGGCTGCCATTGGCGTAGCGCACGGCGTCTTCCTTCTCGCGCTGGAGGCGTTTGCGGGTGTTGTCGATGTCAGCGCGGTCGCGCAAGGCCTGGTCGCGCATCGCGTTCACCTCCGACTGGAGGCGCGTGGCGCGGGCCTCGGCGGTTTCGGGGGCGGGCGCGGCGGTTTCGGGAGTGGGCGGCGCGTCGGCCGTTCCCTCGTTTTCGGGCGAGGAGGGCTTGCCGTCGATGCGCGTGGTCGTGTTTTCAGGAGTGGTCATAGCTTACGAATGACAATCAACGTAATATCGTCGTTCTGTGGCTGTGCGCCTGAAAAATTCCGCAGATCGTCGGTCAGCCGCTTGACGATGGCCGGTGCTCCCTCGGGGGCGGCGGTCTGCACAGCCTGGATCATCTTTTCCATGCCGAACTCCATGCCGTTCAGGTCGAGCGCCTCGGTCACGCCGTCGGTGTAGAGCACCAGGCAATCGTCCTTTTCGAGGTTGACGGTGTAGTTGCGCGTGAGCCGGTCGAACACCGCGCCCGCGTCCACGCCGAGCGCCATGCCGGGTGGGTTGACCTTTGCCACCTTGCGGTCGCGTGCCGTGTAGAGCAGCGGCGCGTCGTGCCCGGCCCGCGCGAGGGAGATCGCCCCCGCCGCGCCGTCGAGGATGATGTATGCCATTGAGATGAACATGTCCTCCTTCATGTCGGGGAAGAGCTGCCGGTTGACCTTCCGCAGCACGTCGGCCGGGCTAGCGTTGCTCGGGGCCTGCGAGCGCAGCACGCTGCGGCACATCGCCATGATGAGGCTCGCCGGCACGCCCTTGCCCGACACGTCGGCGATGACGATGCCGAAGTGTTCCTCGTCCACCTTGATGTAATCGAAATAATCCCCCGACACCTGCCGCGCCGGGATGTTGATGCCGCTAATCTCGAATCCCTTGACCTCCGGCGATGTGCTCGGCAGGAGGATGCGCTGGATGTCGCGGGCGATTTCCAGGTCGCGGTCGAGGCGCTTCTTTTCGTTGGCCTCCGAGTACACGATGGCGTTGTAGAGCGCGAACGCCGACTGCTCGGCAATCGCCTGGAACACCTCGAAGTCCACCTCCGTGAACGGCACGCCCATCGGCCCGTTGGCGAGCGCGAGCACGCCGAGGTTCTCGCCCGCGTAGAGCAGCGGCGCGACGATGGCGGACTCCGTGCGCAGGGTGGTGTCGCGCAGGGCGTTGAGCCGCGCGTCCTGCTCGGCCGAGGGAAGAAAGAGCGGCTCCTTGTTCAACCACACGCTGCGCAGGATGCCGTCGCCGTCGGCGTTCGCGGCGTCGCGTCCGGCGTCGAGCGGGACGGGGTGCAGCCGCAGGTAACTATCCAGCGCCACCGGCGTCGTGGCCGCCTGCTGGAGGATGTGCGCGGGCACGGCCACCAGCGGCGGGCAGCCTTTCGAGATGAACGTCGGGATGAGGATGCCACCGTTGCGGTCCACGAGGTACAACGCGCCGCCGTGCGCATCCAGGATGCGCGCCGCGCCCTCGACGATCATGCGGTGCAGTTCCGTCGGCCGCAGCGCGTCGGAAAACGCCGACCCGAGGCCATGCAGGAATTCAAAGACGCGGCCTTCCTCGATCTTCAGGTCATCCAGGCGTTTCTGCGTAACGCGCAGGATCTGGCGCTGCCGCCGGTAGGAGTAGTACGAACCCGCTACCGTCAGGACGAGCAGTCCGAGGAGCAGGGGCGTCCACATGAGGCAATAGCTAGTCGGAAAAAGGCGCGGTCTGGAAGCAAAAACACTTCCGAGTGTCAGCAAGCCCCCAACACAGTAACGGATGACGGCGCGGGTTTGCGCCCAGTTTCTGCGATTTGGCCCGGATTTTCTCGCGCCGGATCAATCCAGCGACTCGGTCGAGTGGAGGTCCTGCTTGAGATAATCGATCACGTCCTTGAACTTGCACAGGTTCTCCGGGTCGGCGTCCACGAGCGCCTGGTGAGCGGCGATCATCGTCTCGGTGACGGTACGTTTGTCGACGGGCGCGGCGGCCTCGCCGGGCAGGGCGTCCTTCGCCTCGGGATGCGCGCTGGCGCAGTCGTTGCTGGCCGGGCCGTCGCTGCCTTCCAGGGAAAGGATCTGGTCGAGACCGAGACCTTCGAGGAGGTTGGTGTTGCGCTCGTTCGGATTGATGACGTGCAGTTCGCCCTGGCCGATGCCGTGCAGACGCAGAGCGACGCCGGTCAGCGTGCCCATGAAGGTGGAATCCATCACCGGGCAATCGGCGAGGTCCACGACGAAATTTCGGTGCCCGCGGTCGATCATCGCGTTGGCGAACTTCTTGATGCCGGTGCTGTTCTGGAACGAGCCTTTGCCCTGGACGCGGATGCAGACGACTTTCTGGTTGCAGCCGACCAGGATGGTGGGGTTGGGGTTCACGGGATGTTTGGGAGGGAAACCAATATAGGCCCCGGCGCGAGGGCGTCAAACGCGGCGGCAGGCGGCCGGGACGGCTCTATTGGAGGATAATCATTTGCGATTCAGCGAGTTATCGCCAGAGGTAGGATTGTTTGAGCGCGACGATTTTGCGATGGTCCTCGATGACGACCAATCGCCACGCCGACACCCGGCCCTGCTCGACGTAGTCGTCGCCGACGACCGAAAAACGGGTGACGTGGCTGCCCGCGCCCTCGGGATATTCGACCTCGCGCGCCTGCACGAACCCACCGAGTTTTTGCTGGCGGTATTCGAGCCGGACGGTCAGGTGCGCGGGGCGTTTCGAGCGCCAGTAAAACGTGTAGTAATCGCCGTAGCGCGCCCGCATGTCCGCCGGCGTGACCGCACCGTAGAGCAGCCGGCGGCGCTCGAAGGCGATGCTCTGGTCCTCGCTGTTTTCACTGCGCAGGCGACGAATCCCAGTGGCCTCGGGCGTTTCGAGGAAGTCGGCCTTGACCTTGCGGACCTCGACCGACGCGTCGATGGCCAGCGGCAGCGCGTCGGCCCTGCCGAGCAGAACGACAGGCGGCTGCGGAGGCGTGGCGGGCGCGAAAGCCGGGAACGACACCAGCGCGAGGAGCGCGAGGGAGATTTTCGGGAAGCGGCGTTGGATCGTGGGCATCGGAGTGGCGCAGAGCGGCCCCTGGCTCAATCATTTCGACGCCGGGTCGGGCCAAACATTCAATCAAAAGCGGGCATCCCCGCGATCAGAAGGAATTTCCGGCGGAGCGTCAAGGTTTCGTTGCGCCAAGGTGTTGAAGTGCCGTCCACCTTTTGCACGGAAATCAGGGCGACTTACGCGGCACTCCGCGCGCGAACGCTTCCGACCGCTCTACGTCCTCGTAATAACTGCGCGTCATGTACATCGGCGTGTTGAAACCATCCTGGACCGCAGACGGCGCGAACCCGCCCGGGGCATGGTGCACGGTGGACTTGAACTCGTGGGCGTTGAGGTTCGCGCCCGGCTCGAATGCCACCCCCGGCGAATATCCGAAGATCAGGCTGGGGATCGCCCAGAGCCGGCGATCCCAGATCGTGCCGTCATCCTTGGTCAGGAGATCGTGCGCCGCCTTTTTCGATTGCGCCTGTTCGTCGAGCACGGCGGCGGCGGCAGTGGAACCGGTGTCGAGGCGGCGGCGCAGGGTGAACAGCGGGCCGCCGTCCGGCGACGCCGAGGTCTCCGCCGTGTTTTGCAAGGTCATCCGCGCACGCTGGTGCTCGTCGTGGTCGCGCACCAATTTTTGCGCCTGCTCGTCGGCTTGCCGGCGGGAAGCGGCCTGCGCGTCGCGGTAAGCCGTCGCCTTCGCGGCGTCGTAGTGGTAAGCGAGGCGGACGGTTTCCGGACAGTCGGCAAAATCCACTTTCGCCATGCCGCCGTCGTGCCGCCAAGTCACGCCGTCGGGC